>SKSV01000426.1 GCA_007122815.1 Trueperaceae bacterium
CTGCCTTCGGGCGCGCCGCAGCGCTGGCGAGCGCGACCTGGCGCGCCGATCTCGGGGCGGGGCTGGTGCGCCGCACGCCCGGCACCCTGCCGGGCAGCAGCGGTGGCCTGAGCGCGCGCTTGCTGGCCGACCTGCGTGAGGTGGAGACGTTCGTCCTGTACGGGCTCGGCAGCGCGGTGGCCGAGAGCGTGACGCTGCTGGTGGTGCTGAGCGTGCTGGCCTGGACCGACCCCCTGGCGACCGCCGTCTTGGTGGTGCTCGCGCTCCCGGCGGTGGTGGTGCTGAGGTTCGTAGGGCGCAGGATCGAGGCAGCCAGCGAACGCCACCAGTCGGGCCTGGAGCGCGTCGGAGCGCGCCTGCAGGAGGCCTTCAGGCATCACGAGACCGTGCGCACGTACGCCGCTGACGCGTTCGTCGCCGAACGACTGGCCCGCGACAACCGCGCCACCGAGCGCGCCATGGCCCGGCGCACGGCGCTCGCCGCACTGCAGGTCCCGCTGTCGCAAGTGCTGGTGTTCGCGGCGCTAGGCGCGCTGCTGGCACTGCTCGCACAGCGCGCCGCGGCAGGCGTCGTCACCACCGGGCAGGTGGTCACCTTCGTGACGCTGGTGGCGCTGCTGGCCACTCCCGCTCAGCTACTGCCGCGGGCGCTGGCGATGGCCCAGCAGGCTCGCGCCTCCTGGCGGCGTTTGGCGGCGCTCGGCGCCGAGGAGGCGCGTTCGCCGGAGCGGCGCCCGAGCGGCGGCCCGACGGGCGCTGAGCGACCGGCGGCCGGTGGTGAGGTCCTGGCAGCGGCCGCAGCCGACGCTGTCGAGCCGAGCCTCCGCCTGATGGGAGTGGGCTTGCGCGTGCCCAACGGCCCCGAGGTGCTGCACGACGCCGACCTGGAGCTGCCGCGCCCTGCCCTGGTGGCCCTGATCGGTCCGAGCGGCGCCGGGAAGACGACTCTGCTGCGCTGCCTGCTCGGCTTCGTGCCCATCCTTCGAGGCCAGGTGCTGCTCTGCGGCAACCCCCTCGATGCCGAGGCGCGCGTGGTCCCGAGCGCGGTGACGGCGGTCGCGCAGGGCACGGACCTGCTGTCGGGGCGCGTGCGCGACAACCTGACGCTCGGCCGCGAGGTCGGCGAGGAAGCCCTCTGGCTGGCGCTCGATCAGGTCGGCATGGCTGCCACGATCCGGGCTCTGCCGGCAGGGCTCGACACCGACCTCGGCGAGGACGGTGGCGGTCTCTCGGGCGGTCAGCGGCAGCGACTCGCGATCGCGCGCGCGTTGCTCGGAGACCCGGCGGTGCTGCTCCTGGACGAGCCCACTTCGGCCCTGGACGAGGTCTCGGAGCGCGAGGTGGTGGCGGTGCTGCGTGAGCAGGCCGATCGAAGGCTGGTGCTGGTCGTCAGTCACCGCCCGGCGCTCGTCTCGGCGGCGGACCGGGTGCTGCGCCTGGAAGACGGTGAGATCACGGACGTGACGCCGCGCGGCGCGAGCGCTGGCGAGCGCGCGGGACGCTCAGGATGAACGACCTCTACGACGACCCCTGGCTCTACGACCTACAGCACGACGGCTATCGCGACGACCTCGGCTTCTACCGACGCCTTGCCGAGGACCAAGCCGGGCCGGTCCTGGAGCTCGGTGCCGGCAGCGGCCGCGTGAGCGTCGCGCTCGCCGCGGCGGGCTCGCCGGTGGTCGCGGTCGAGCCCCATCCCGCCATGAGGGCGCGTGCTCGGGAGCGACTCGCCGAGCTGGCACTGGAGCGTCCGGCGCTGGTGGCGCGCGTGCGCTTGCTGGACGCGGACGCGCGATCGCTGGACCTGAGGGAGCGCTTCGCGCTCGTGGTGGCTCCCTTCAACACGCTGATGCACTTCGAACGCTTGGAGGAGCAGGACGCTGTGCTCAGGAGCGCGCGGGAGCACCTCGCCCCGGGAGGGGCGTTCGCCTGCGACGTCTTCTCTCCACGCTTCGCTGGCGACGGGGTCGTGAGGGTCGAGTCGGAGTGGTCGGGGATGACGGGCTCGGCGGCCGACCTGTTCCTCTGGCAGCATCACGACCCGGTCCGGCAACTGCTGGTGAGCCACCATCGCCTGGACGAGGTCGACTCCGAGGGGCGCCTGCACAGCAGGCGCGCGCGCCTGCGCCAGCGTTACTACCAGCGCTTCGAGCTGCTGCGCGCCTTACGCGCGGCGGGCTTCCAGGACGTGCGGTGCTACGGCGACTTCGAGCGTGGGCCGGTCCTCCCGACTTCGGCGGTGTGGGCGTTCGTGGCGCGCGGCTGAGGCTCACCCGCCGGGCGAAACTCAGGACCCCAAGAGTCGCCGCTGGAAGGCGG
Organism: Trueperaceae bacterium; assembly: GCA_007122815.1. GTDB lineage: Bacteria > Deinococcota > Deinococci > Deinococcales > Trueperaceae > CSSed10-48. The sequence goes on from SKSV01000426.1 coordinate 2,320, forward strand.
CCACACCGGCGCCGGGCTCGAACGGTACGGCCAGGTCGTGCAGGGCCTGCTCGAACGCAGCCACTATCGCGAGCGCGTCGAAGGAGTCCACGTGACCGAGCACGCTCGGGCGCAGGACCCGCGTAGCGAACTCCTCCATGCCGCCGCCGACGCGCACACCCCGGGCGCGCAGCGCCCCGGAGAGCACCTTGGCGTCGAGCCGCTCGGGCGACCAGACGGCTGCCACGGCGGGGCTGGGACGCGCCGCGAAGGGCCGGCAGCCTAGCGCGTCCAGGCCCGCCAGCACGGCTGCGTTCAGTGACACCTTGTGCTGCCAGTACGCCTCGATCCCGAATTCGAGCAGGTGCTCGAGCACCGCTTCCAGAGCCAGCACCAGCGGCACGGGTGGGGTGATTCCCGTGGCCCCGTCGCGCTGGCGGGGCCGCTCCTCGTGTAGGTCCAGGGTGAAGCTCGGGTGACGCCGCGAGCGCTGCGGCGCGCTCGACCAAGCCCTGTCCGACAGCCAGGCGAAGCCTAGGCCCGGGGGCAGCATGACGCCCTTCTGAGAGCCGGCCACCACCGCGTCGAGGCTCCAGTCGGCGGGACGCAGCTCCGCCGCGGCGAGGCTCGTGACGGCGTCGACGAGGATGAGCGCGTGCGGGCTGGCTTCGCGGACCGCCGCGGCGATGGCAGCCAGGTCGTTCAGCACCCCGGTCGAGGTCTCGGAGTGCACGATCGTGAGGGCCGCAGCGTCAGGGTGGGCGCGCAGTGCGGCAGCCACCGCAGCGGGCTCCAGCGCCTCGCCCCAGGGTGCCTCGACGTCGATGACCTCGTGACCGAAGCGCCTGGCGAGGCCCGCCCAGCGCGCCCCGAACCTGCCGGCGTGGGCCGCGACGACCGGCGCGCCCGGCGGGACGCATGCGATGAACGACGCCTCGAAGGCGGTGGTGCCCGCGCCGCCCAGGATCGTCACGTCCTGGCCCGGCACCAGCAGCAGCTCGGCCAACCGGGCGCGCGCCCGCATGAAGGAGTCGCGGAACTCCTCGCTCCGGTGGTGGATGGCCGGCCGAGCCAACACCTCGCGCACGAACCCGGGAACCGGGACCGGACCGGGGGCGAGCAGTCGCTCGTCGAAGAGTCCCCGCGGGCGGCTCACAAGCGCACCGTCCGCAGGCTGTGGATGACGTCGCGGAGACCGCGGAGCAACTCTAGGACGGGCTCAGGGGGCACCTGGTCGAGGGTGAGCGCGAACATGGCCAAGCCGTCCTCGTCCACGCGGGACAGCTGCAGTGCGGAGATGTTCACGCCCGCGTCTCCCAACACGGTCCCCACCTTGCCGATGGCGCCGGGCCGGTCGTAGTTCGTGCAGATCAGCATGGTCCCCTCGGGCCTTATCTCGATCGGGTAGCCGTCTATGGCAACCACCCTGGGTTGGTCGCCGAGCACGCTGCCCGCGACCTCCGTGGTGGGCCCGGACCCGGAGGCCGTCACGCTGACGAGCTGCTGGTAGCCGCCGCGTGCCGGGCCGTCCGCGAAACGCACCTCGACACCGCGCTCGCGCGCGATGGCCAGGGCGTTGATGTAGTTCGGGGGCTCGTCGAGGATGCTCTCGAGGTAACCCTTGGCTACCGCGACCGCCACTGGTTCCGGCGGTTCGCTGAACTCACCGTGGCAACTCACCTCCAGCAGGCGCACGCGTTCGGTGGTGAGCTGACTCGCCATGCGGCCGAGCGCCTCGCCGAGCTCGAGGTAACGACCCAAAGCCCTGACCACCGCTGGAGCGAGCGCCGGAGCGTTGACGGCGCCGCGTGAGAGGTCACCCAGGAGCGCGAGCGCGGTGCGCTCGAGGATCTCCACCCCCACGCGGGTCTGGGCCTCGACGGTGTTGGCGCCGAGGTGGGCGCTGAGCACCACGTCCTCGCGCGCGAGCAGGGGGTGGTCGGGTCGTGGCGGCTCCTCCACGAAGACGTCCAGCGCCGCCGCCCGTACATGGCCCACCTCTAGCGCCCGCTGCAACGCCTCCTCCTCGACGATGCCGCCCCTGGCCGCGTTCACCACGATCGCGCCGCCGGGCAGGAGGGCCAGCTCGGCCTCCCCGATCATGCCGCGCGTCTCGGCGTTGAGCGGTGTGTGGACCGTGAGCACATCGGCGCGCTCGAGCATGGACTCGAGGGAGTCGAAGAGGGTGACGCCGAGCTCGTCCGTGCGGTCGCGAGTCACGTAGGGGTCGTACCCGGCTACGCTCATGCCGAGCCCGAGCGCGCGCCTGGCGACCTGGCTGCCTATGCGGCCCACTCCCACTATGCCCAGTCGCGCGCCAGCCAGTTCGCGGCCGAGGAAGCTGCGATCCCAGGCTCCACCCCGGACCTGGCGATCGGAGCGTGCTACGCCGCGCGCGGCCGCGAACATGAGCGCCACGGTGAGCTCGGCTGCGGAGGCGGTGTTGGCCTCGGGCGCGTTGAGCACGACGATGCCGCGGCGGCTGGCGGCGTCGAGGTCGATGTTGTCGACGCCAACGCCGCCGCGGCCGATCACCTTGAGCTTGGGGGCGGCGCGCAACAGGGCCTCGTCGATGCGCGTGCGCGAGCGCGTGATCAGGCCGTCGAAGTCGCCGACGACCGCGAGTAGCTCCTCGCGCGAGATACCGGGTCTGTCGACAACCTCCACGTCGGGGTAGCGGGCGTCTCCCAGGGAGATCGTGTCGGTTACGAGGATGCGCGGCACGCCGGGCATCATATCCGGCGCTCGTCCCGGCCCGGACTCCTAGCGGTCTCGGCCAGGAGACGCGGCGGCACCACGCGCCGGCAACGAGCGTTCGGGTATGCGGACCAGGAGTCCGGCCTCGTTCTCGATGACGAAGCTGTCGACACCCAAAACGTCGTACGCGAAGGCGCCCAACAGCCTGACGTCCGCGCGCTCACCGCGCAAGGCAGCCGCTAGAGCGCTCTCGGCGCTCTCGCTCAAGCGCAACCGGTCGATCAGGAAGGTGAGGTCTGCGCGCACGATGTCCCCGGCCGGTAGCGGCAGAGGGCCGAGCTCCAGGCTGGCCACGACCTCGTCGTTGAGCTCCAGGACGAGCTCGGGGCCGGTCAGGAAGTAACCCACCTCACCGGGGTTCTGGGCCACTAGCGCGAGGGTCACGACCGGCGCGTCCTCGCGCACCACGGCCACCCGGCTGCTCAGGCCGTCAAGGCGCAGTCGCGGGGGCGCGACCTCCTGCCGGGAGAGCGCCGTACCCTCGGCCAGTCGCCTCGTCAAGGTGGTGAAGGCGTACGTCTGGGAGGCGAAGACGAGCTGGCCCTCGAGCGCGAACGGGAGGGGCTCTCCGGCGAACGCCCGCACCACCTGGAGCCACAAGGCGGGCAGTTCCGTCAGGTCGGCGTCCACCTTCCAAGCGAGCGGAGCGCTGCCGTTGGCGGGAAGCTCCAGGTCGGTCTCGAGGCTGGACTCCCCAACCACCTCGCCGTCGATCAGGAGGCGGTAGCTGACGCGCTGCAGGACGATAGCGAAACCGTTCGGGTTGTGGACCTCGGTGGCCAGGGCGAGGGCGAGGCCGGCACCAGCACCGGGAGGGTCGAAGCGCTCGATGAAGGTGGCTTTGGAGTCGACCTCGAAGCGCGGCGCGAAGACCTCGCCGAGGGGCGTGGCGGAGGTGATCTCGCCGTCTCCGGCGCCGGGGGCACAAGACGCCACCGCCAGCAGCGCAGCGCACGCAAGCAGCGCTCCAGCACGACGCCAACGCAGCGCGCGAGCGGCGGCGACGGAGCGGAGGGTCGGGACGCGCGCCCGTCGTACGCTCATACCGCCAATCTACCAGAGGCCGTCGTCTCAGCGCTTGCCTAACGAGCGCATGAGCGCCACCCACCAGGCGGGAGCGCGCGGCAGGCTCGGGAAGTGCTCCCTGGTGGGCAGGACGACGAGCAAGGCTGCGCCCAGCAGCAGCGCGACGCCGCCGAAGAGCGCGGTCGCGACAGGGTCGACGGCTGCGCCGAGGGCGATCACGGCCCGCTCCAGCCCGCCCGTGGCGAGCCCTTGTAGCAAGGCTTGCCCGGGCACCACCAGAGC
>SKSV01000427.1 GCA_007122815.1 Trueperaceae bacterium
CACTGCCTGAACGGGCCCTACTCGCGCTGGCCACAGGTGCTTCCTGGGCTCATGGAGGGTGTGGTGGCCGGTGCCGACGACGCCGGCGCGACGGTCGTGTTCGGCGACAACCTCTACGCCTACGGTCCCGTGGACGGACCCGTGCACGAGGGTCTTCCCGAAGCCGCGACGTTCCCGAACGGGCGGGTGCGCACAGAGATCTCCCGGCGCCTGCTCGACGCACACGAGGCCGGCGCACTGCAAGCCGTCATCGCCAGGGGTTCGGACTTCTTCGGTCCGCACGTGCGAATCTCGCTCGCCGGAGCCGGCATAGTCGCCCGCCTGCTGGCCGGACAGAGACCTCAGACCATCGGCGACCCGGACCTGCCGCACACACTCACCTTCGTGCAGGACTTCGCTGCCGCGATGGTGCGGCTCGGCTCCGACGAGGCAGCCTTCGGGCGCGTCTGGCACGTGCCGAACCCGCCCACCGAGACGATACGCGCCTTCGCCGAGCGCGTCGCTGAGGCAGCCGGAGTCCCCTCGAAGCCGCTGCAGGTAGCTCCCTACCTGGGGATGCGCGTCGCGGCGCTCTTCGCTCCACCGGTCAAGGCCATACTGCAGGTCCGCTACCAGACGGTCACGCCTTGGGTCGTCGACCACAGCGCATATGCCGCGCGCTTCGGCGACCACTCCACCTCCTGGGAGGAAGCCGTCGAGCGTACGGTCGATTGGTACCGAGCCGATGCTCAGCTCACCAGCGCGTAGTACCCGGTCATCGTGAAGAGCAGGGCCATGAAGGCCACCGCCCCGACCACCAGCGCCTGACGACCGGGCCCCCGCAACGTTCGCAGGTCCAGCCCCATACCGATGCCGGCCATCGCAGCCGCGGTGAGCACCGTACCGAGCGAGCTGATCGCGCCCACCGCTCGGACATCGAGCCAACCCGTGGTAGCGACGGCGCCGAGCGCCAGGAACCCCAACACGAACGGTGGCACCGGCCATGGCAACGCTGGCTTACGCTCACCGGCGCGCGCTGGCGCAGCCGAGCGGCGTTCGAACCGCCGCGACCACCAGCCGAGCGCCACGAGCGCGGGAGCGAGCAAGACGACGCGGCTCAGCTTCACTAGCAGGGCCACGTCGGCTGCCTCGTGGCCACCCACGGACCCCGCCGCTACCACCTGTCCGACCTCCTGCAGGGTCGCTCCCGCCAACACCCCGAAGGACGCCGCTGCGACGTCGGCGAACGCGTCCCAGACCGCGAAGCCGAGGACGCCAAGGCTGCCGAGGAGGCTGATGGAGCCGATGGCCGCCGAGACTTGAGCGGGAGCGGCACCCAAGACCGGCGCCGCAGCTGCGATCGCGGAGGCTCCGCAGATCGCCGTGCCCACTCCCGTGGCCCGACGCAACGAGGGAGGAACCGCAAGGGCCCTGCCCAGCTGCTCGGCCACTCCGAACGCGACCAGAGCTCCTAGCGCGCCGCCGAGCAACAGCCACGGGCCCAACTCGATCACTGCGCGCAGGTCCAAGCGGACCCCGAGTGCCACGATGCCCAGCTTCAGGAGCGGCCCCGCGGCGAACTCTGCCCCGGCTTCGAACCTCGCCCCGGCGTCGAACCTCGCCCCGGCTTCGAACCTTCCCGGCTGCACCCGGGTCGACCATGCGCCCCGCCAGAGCGCTGCCAGCACCAGCGCCAACACCAGCGGACCGAACATCGCGAAGCCAGGCAGCTGCGCCAGAGCGTAGGCAAGCGCTGCGCACGACACCGCTACGAGGAGCCCCGGCAGGATCGAAGGGGGTCTTCGCCGCGGCGTCACGCGCAGCAGCGTACGTCGCGGCGCGGCGTCCCGCACCACGCGAAGGCGCATCGGGCCCGCCGCTCGAGCTGGCGCGGTAGCGTTCGAGCATGGCCGAACCGAAGACCGCCGAGCTCGAGGCCATGGCAGCAAGGCTCGAGGCCTCGCCCGCATACCGCGTCCTCCGTGCCCTCCAGCGACCGACGCGTCTCGACGCGCTTCCGGACGGCGCCCGGGTCGGCCTCTACCTCGACCTGGAGACCACCGGACTGGACCGCGAGCAGGACGTCCTGATGGAGCTCGGTCTCGTACGCTTCGGCTACCTGGCCGATGAGATCCTCGGAGTCCTGGACGAGGTCGAGGCTTTCGAGGACCCAGGTCGCCCGATCCCGCCCGAGGTGACGAGGCTCACCGGCATAGAGGACGCTATGGTCGCGGGCCAGCGGATCGACGATGAGCGGGTGCGCGAGGTGGCCGACCAGGCGGCGCTCGTGGTAGCCCACAACGCCAGCTTCGACCGTCCCTTCGCGGAGCGGCGCTTCCCGTGGCTGGCCGAACTCCCTTGGGCTTGCACCATGCGCGACGTCGCATGGCGCGAAGAAGGTTTCGAGGGCGGCGGCCTCAAGGCTCTGGTGATGGCCAACGGCCGCTTCTTCGAGGGTCACCGCGCGGTCGAGGACTGCCACGCGGGACTGTTCCTGCTCTCGCAACGCCTGCCGGGGAGTGGAGCGCCGGTCATGCGCGCCCTCAGGCACAGCGCTCTGCGGCGTGAGGTGCGGATCTGGGCCGTGAACTCCCCGTTCGAGACCAAGGACGCGCTGCGCGAGCGCGGTTACCGCTGGAGCCCGGGCGCGCGCAGCTGGTGGTGCGACGTTGCGGAGCAGCGCTTGGCCGAGGAGGAGGCCTGGCTCGCGGAGAACGTCTATGGAGGTGACCCACCGCGCTTGCCTAGGCTCGAGGTAGACGCTTACAGCCGCTACTCGCGGCGCGTGCCCGACACCCCCCCATGACGCCTGGAGCTGCGCGTCGCGTGGTGCGAAGCGCCGATCCTGTCGAAGCCGGCCGCGAGCTGCAGGCTGGCAGCTCCGCGATCGTGGTGGTGCCAAGCGACGCCGCAGCGCGAGCGCTGGGATACCGGCGAGCCTCGCACACGCTGGCGAGGCTGGCGCGGCGGCACGCGCGCTCCATGGGTCGGATGGCGAGCGCCTTCACGCGCCGACGGGCCCTGCGAAGCGCATGCGCGCGCGTGTTCGGTGAGGAGACCGCTACCGGATACGCCACCCGAGGAGCTGCGGCCGTCTCAGCCTGGCTGAGGGCCGGCGTGCCCGACGAGCCACCCTCGGGGTGCAGCGATCGCACCTCCAGGTGGTGGCTCGTGGCGAGCCACTACCAGCGGTTGTTGAGAGAGCAGGGAGCGATCGACCCCGTCGAGGCGCCGCGGGTCGTGGCGGACCGCCCGCCACCAGCGATGCTCGTTACGGTGGTCGGGTACCCCACTCTCGATCCCGACGAGGTGGCCATGGTGGATGCCCTTGCCGGTCCGGGCAGCACCGTGGTGCTGCCGCTAGATCCCGGTTGGACCGAAGCCGCAGACGTGGCGGCTCGGGACCTCATCGCTCGCGGCTGGCGCAGCGAGACACACGCGGGAGAAGCGCCCTTCGCGGCCGTCGATGCACACCGCGCGCCCACGCTGGAGGCGGAGGTGAGGGCCGCCCTCGCCGAGGTGAAGCACCTCCTGACCGAGGGCGGTCACGCGAGCGAAGACGTGGTGATCGTGACGCGCGAGCCGGAGCTGTACTCGCGTGAACTCCGCGACGTGGCGGCTTCGTACGGCCTACCGCTGCGCGTGGAGCGCCGCGTGCCGTTGGCTCGCACGCCGCTCGGGGGCTGGTTGACCAACCTCGTGGAGGTCCTGGCCGACGGGTTGCCCTTCGAGGCCAGCGCCGCTCTGCTCCATCATCCCTTCAGCGGGCTGCTCGATCGCGAAGCCTTCGACCGGGCACGCACCTGGCGGCCACGAGGACTGGCGGCTTGGCGGAGGGCGCTGAGGAGCAGCGCGAGCTCGCAGCGGGCCGACGAGGCTCTCGACGCGCTCGCGCCGCTGCTCTCCGCTCGCTGGCGGCCTCGTGTACAGGTCCCGCGGCGCGCGCGTGAATGGCGCGACGCGCTGGACGCCGCACTGCGCCTCACGCTCAAGCCCGAGGTCGGTGCCGCTTCCTCTCACGCCGCGCTGGTTTGGGCGAGAGCGCTCGACGAGTCCCTGGCTCCCGGAGTGCCTCTCGCGTCAGTCGAGGGAGCTGAGGACGCAGTCGGCTTCACTAGCCCGGCCTCGCCCCGCGAACCCGCTAGCGTCCGGCGAGACACCGAAGCGCTGGATCACGGCGCCTTCCTGCGGACGTTGCGCGACGCGCTCAAGTTGGCCAGCGTGTCCGAGGCCCAGAGCGACGCTGCGGCAGACGCGAGGGCCGTCCGGGTCGTGGCGCCAGAGGCGCTCGCCGGCGCGCGGGTGCGGACGCTGCTGGTGCTGGGAGTGGCCGAGGGCATGCTTCCCGCCCGGGTCGTCGACCCGCCCCTCCTCGACGCGTTCGATCGCGAAGAACTGCGCGCGGCGGGCGTCGCGCTCGAGACGCCCGCCGACATGGCGCGGCGCGAGCGATTGGCCGTCTGGGGGTTGCGACGGGCCGCTCAGCGGCTCTGGCTCTCTTACCCGGAACAGACAGGACGTGACGCGCGACTCCCCAGCGCCTTGCTGGCGGAGCTGCGAGCTGAACCCGCCCCGGTCGAGCTCTCCCGGCCGGCCTCCGCGGCCGAGCGCCGAGCCCGAGACCTCAGCCGCGCCGAGGCGCCCGACGACGACCCCGTCATGCGCGCGGCGCGCCACGCCTGGCGCGTCGAGCTGGCTCGCGAGCGAGAGCCTCAGCGCGACGGCTTCGACGGTGTCCTGGGAGTCGCCATCGACCCGCACAGGAGGCGCTGGTCCGCCACCCAGCTGACCACGTTCGGTCAATGTCGCTTCCGCTGGCTGGCCCAATCAGTGTGGGGAGTCCGCGAACCGAGCGAGGGCGAGGTCGAGGTGACGCCACTGCTGCGCGGGAGCCTCTACCATCACGCCCTCGCCGAAGCCCTCCGGCCGGCCAGGGGACTGCGGGGCGAGGAGGCGCGCGCGGTCGCGGAAGCAGCGCTGGAGCCCGCCTTCGAGCTCGCGGAGCGACGCACGGCCGCCGACTCCGTTCCGCACTGGCGGCACCTGCGTCACGAACATCTCGCTCACCTGCGCGACCTGCTGCGCCAGTCCTCCTTCTTGCCCGACGATCACGAGGTCCTGGAGGTCGAGAGGGAGTTCCGCGGTAGCTGGCACGGCCTTCAGGTGATGGGCAGGGTCGACCGCCTCGACCGCGGCCCGTCAGGCGTGGTGGTCATCGACTACAAGACCGGCGCGAGCCGGCCTCAAGGGGCCAGGGGGTTGGACGGCGCCCGTCTGGATCTCGACCTCCAGTTGCCCCTGTACCTCGAGGTGGCTGCGTCAGTGCTCGCTCCGAACGAGCGAGTCGAGAGTGCCAGGTACATCTCCCTCAGCGCCATGCGCGAGATCCCGCGCAGTGTGCCCGAGCCGACGGAGACCGCCGACTTCTTGTCGCGCCTGCGGAGCAGCCTCGCGGCCGGCTACTTCCCCGTCGAGCCCTCCCCAGCATGCCGCTACTGCGCACTGGAAGCGGCGTGCCGCAAGGGACCCAGGCTCGACCGCAAGCGCGAGCCAGAACCGCAGCGCGAGCCGCCGACCGGAGCGACCCAGTGAATCTCGATCCCGACCAGAGCAGCGCCGTCAGCGCTCCGGGGAGCGTGGTCGTCGTTGCCGGAGCCGGGACTGGCAAGACCCACATGCTCTCCCAGCGGTACCTGCATCACCTGCGCGAGGGAGGATTGCGGCCGCTCCAGGTCGTCGCCGTCACGTTCACGCGGCGCGCCGCGGACGAGCTCCGCTCGCGCATCAGGAAGGCGCTGCAGGAGGAGATAAGGCAAGGTGAGTCAGGGCTCGAACCCGAACTCCTCTCGGAGCTCGAGGCGGCTCCGATCGGGACGATCCACTCGCTCGCCCAGCGCATCTGCCAGGCGTTCCCTGACGCGGCCGAGGTGCCGCCCGACATCGCGGTCCTCGATGAGATCGACGGCGCCTTGTGGACAGCCGAAGCGCTGGAGGCCGCCCTCGAGCGTTTGAGCGCGGCTGACGTCACCTCGCTCCCGTTCTCGCTCCTGAAGGCCTCGCTGCAGCGGCTGCTGGAGGACCCGTACAGGGCCGAGGCCGCTTTGGCCAAGGAAGCCCAGGTCCTGCGATCCGAGCTCGAGGAGGCGCGGGGCGAAGCGCTGGAACGGGCGCGGGACGAGGACTGGCGTGAAGCGGTCATGACGCTGGAGGCTGCTGCGGGACCCTCGGAGCACCCCGCCGAGGAGGCGCGCCGTGCCGCGCTCGCCGCCGTCGCGGCGCTCTCGGCAGGAGGCACCGACTTTCGGACCGAGGAACGGGCCTGGATCGTGCTCGCCGGGTTGCGTCCACAGCTCGGG
>SKSV01000146.1 GCA_007122815.1 Trueperaceae bacterium
ACGACTCTCCGCGCGGAGCGGGCCTGAGGTAGGGGTCTGCGCTCCACCAGGCCCACGCCGCGTGCAGGGTGTTCTCGTCGATCGTGCGCCCCTCGAACACCCCGAAGTCGATCTCCTTCACGCGCGGCTCGACCACGACCGAACGGCCCTTGAAGGCGAGCTCGGCGGTCTCCAGGGCACGGCGAGCGGGGCTCGAGACCAGCTGGTCCACGCTCGCTAGACGCCCGACGTGAGGCGCCAGCCGACGCGCCTGCTCGCGGCCGGTGTCTGACAACGGCACGTCGCTGCTGCCCTGGAAGCGGCCGCTGCGGTTCCATGCGGTGAGGGCGTGGCGGATGAGCGTAAGTCGTCGCATCGGCGTGGGCAGGATACCGCGCCAGGACGCGGAATGCCTGCCGTGGAGAGCTCGTGGTAGCGTCGGGTCATGCGAGACTTGAGCGGTAGGACCGCGTTCGTGACCGGTGGCAACAAGGGGATCGGGCTCGGCGTGGCGCGCGGCCTGGTGGGGGCCGGCATGCGGGTCTGCATCACCGGCAGGGACCTGGAGTCGCTCGCCGCGAGCGTTGAGTCGCTCGAAGCGGCCGCTGACTCACCCGTAGGAGACGCCTCGCCCGTGCTCGGGGAGGTCGCGGACGTGCGCGACCCGGCTGCCCTGGAGGCTGCCGTTGCGAAGACCCTCGACCGTTTCGGCGCCATCGACGTGGTGGTCGCCAACGCCGGCGTCGGCCGCTTCGGCTCGGTCATCGACCTGGAGCTCGATGCCTGGAACGAGGTCATCGACACCAACCTCACCGGGGTGTTCAACACCGTCAAGGCAACGCTGCCGGCGCTGCTAGCGAGCTCGGGGCTGCTGGTCACGATCGGCTCGCTGGCGGGCGCGAACTTCTTCGCTGGCGGAAGCGCCTACAACGCCTCCAAGTTCGGCCTGGCAGGCTTCTCGCAAGCGATCATGCTCGACCTGCGCGAGCGCGGCGTGCGCGTCTCGACGATCATGCCCGGTTCGGTGGCGACCCCCTTCGGCGGCCGCGAGCCGAGCCCCGAGGACGCCTGGAAGCTGCACCCGGACGACATCGCCGAGAGCGTGCTGTACCTGGCTCGAATCGACGAGCGGGCCCTGCCCTCGAAGATCGAGATCCGTCCGAGCCGCCCGAAGCAGCGCTGAAGCTCGATGGCCTACTCACTGCTGCGCGGAGCGCTCTTCCGCTTGGAGCCCGAGCGCGCGCACGCGCTCGCGATGCGTGCGCTCGTGTTCAGCGACCGCCACCCCGGTCTGTTGCGCTTGCTGCGCTGGACGTTCGCCCCCAGCGACCCGCGCTTACGGGTCCGCTGTTTCGGGCTGGAGTTCGCCAACCCCGTCGGGTTGGGGGCGGGGTTCGACAAGGACGGGGTCGCGACCGCCACCTGGCCGGCGCTCGGTTTCGGTACCGCCGATCTAGGGACCGTCACGGCACGCGCACAAGAGGGCAACCCGAGACCGCGGGCTTTCCGGATCCCGAGCGAGCGCGCGATCATCAACCGCATGGGGTTCAACAACGCCGGCGCGGTCGCCCTGGCCGAGCGGGTCTCCGCAGCGCGCGCCAGGCCGTGGTGGCCCGACGCGCCCGTCGGCGTGAACGTGGGCAAGAGCCGCAGCGTGGCCCTGAACGAAGCGGTGGCAGACTACGAGGAGGCGCTCAGGGCGGTGTGGGCCGTAGCCGACTACCTGGTGCTGAACGTGAGCTCACCGAACACTCCGGGGTTGCGCAGCCTGCAGGAGCGCGCCCGCCTAGATCCACTGCTGGACCTCGTGAACGGCCTTCGCGACGAACTCGGGCCGATGCCGGTGCTGCTCAAGGTCTCGCCCGACCTCGAAGAGCACGACCTCGACGAGCTCGTGGTTGCGGCCGAGACGGCCGCGCTGGATGGCCTGGTGGCCACTAACACCAGCGTGCGCCGAGACCTCCTGCGCGCTGATCCAGGCGAGGAGGGAGGCCTCTCCGGGGCGCCTCTGCGCCCCCTGGCCGTCCGAGTGTTGCGTCACCTCAGGGCCCGCACGCGTCTACCGCTGGTCGCCTCCGGCGGAATCGAGACGGCCGCCGACGTGATCGAGCGTCTGGAGTCCGGCGCGAGCCTCGTACACGTCTACACCGGTTGGATATACCAGGGGCCGTTCATGGTGCGCTCCGTGGCGCGGGGACTGGCGCGCTGGCTCGATGCGCAAGGGGTAGCCGACCTGCAGGGGTGGCTGGAGGCCCGCGACGCCGCCCACGCAGCGGGCGCACCAGGGCCGGGCGCTCGCGATGCGCTGGGGGCTCAGGGCGCGCGCTGACGGCGTCGCACCAGCAGGCGGGTCTCACTGACCCCATGGCGCGCATTCACGAGTCGTGCCAGCACGAAGAGCAGGTCCGAGAGCCGGTTCAGGTAGCCCAGTAGCGCCGGGTTGACCGCCTCCTCTTCAGCGCCCAGGCGCACCGCCGCGCGCTCGGCGCGGCGCACGACGGCTCGCGCCTGATGCAACGCTGCGCTGGCGACGTGACCGCCGGGCACGATGAACTGCCGCAGCGGCTCCAGCTCGGAGTCGTGCTTGTCGATCGCGCGCTCCAGGGTGCTGACGTCGGCCTCGTCGATCAGGACCAGACGCTGACGCTGCGGAGAGCCGGCGGGCGTGGCTAGGTCCGCTCCGACATCGAAGAGCGCGTGTTGAAGGGTCGCCAGGAGGCGGTCGAGTTCCACGTCGTCGAGGAACGCGCGCGCGAGGCCGAGCGCGGCGTTCGCCTCGTCGACGCTGCCGTACGCCTCGACCCTAACGGCGTCCTTGCGCGTCCTAACACCACCGTAGAGGCCGGTGGTGCCGTCGTCTCCGGTCTTGGTGTAGAGCTTCATACTCGCAGCATAGCCTCGCAGCTCGCGCAAGGGCTCCAGCGCTAGCGGGCTGAGGCGGGCCGCGGCGCTCGAGCTCCCGCGGGCGCGGGCAACCCCAGGTACGCGCACGTCGACTCAGCCGCGTTCCGCCCCGAGAGCATCGCCAGAGGCACACCACCACCCGGGTGAACGCTCCCGCCGGCCAGCGTGAGGTTCGCCAGACCGGCCACCCTCGGTCCCGGGCGCAAGGCACCCAGGAGCCCGTGCGGCGCGGCTCCGTAGAGGCTACCCCGGCTCCCGAAGGCGGCGAACTCGGCCGGACCCAACCAGCGATGCGTCACCAAGGCGTCCTCGGACCAAGCGAGGCCGCGTTCCGACAGGCTCCGCAACAACCCTTGCCGGCCCGCCTCCAAGCGCGCTTCGCTCACCTCTGGAGCCTCGCGCTGCGGTGGCAACGCCGGCGCGTTGGCCATCACGAAGCGGTTCTCGCTCCCGGGCGGCGCGTCCGCCGGCTCGTCGACTACGCTCACGTTCAGGTACAGCGTTGGGTCGCGGGGGTGAGTCCCCGCGGCGATGTCGTCGAACTCCGCGCCGTAGCGCTCAGGGAAGGCGATCGTGTGTCGCGCCAGGCGCGTGTCGCGCGAACGCAGACCGGCCAGCAGCACCAGCCCCGAGAGGCTGAGTGCGCGTGACCTCGCGGCCCGCCCCAGCCAGCGGAGCACGTCGGCGCGATCGACGGCCGCGACGGCGGCATCGCAGCGCAGCGAACCGCGGCTGGTGACGACCTCGCTGACCCGCCCTCCGTGGCTGACCAACCGCTCGACGCCCTCGCCGAGGCGCGTCTCGACCCCCAGTCGCCCGAGCGCCTCCTCTAGCGCTCTGACGACTGCGTAGATGCCCCCCACTGGGTGTCGGACTCCGAGGCCGAGTTCGGCCCAGGCGACGTTGTGCAGGACGGCCGGAGCGCGACGCGGATCGGCGCCCAGGTAGGTGGCGAAGCGCAGGAAGAAGGGCCCCAGGAGCGGGCCGTCGGCGCCCAAGGCACGGAGCAGGTCGGGCAGTGAACGGCCGGGAGACGCGGCTAGGGCGTGCCTGAGTCCGTACGCTGCGAGCCTGCCCAGTCCCGGCGCGCGCCCGTACACGAAGAGAGGCGCCGCGGCCTCGTAGAGGTCCCGGGCCTTGCGCAGCGCACGCAGGTAAGCGTCGCTCTCCCTCCCCGTCAGTGAGGCGAGCGTGGCGTCCACCTCCTGGTAGACGTCCCAGACGCGACCGTCCGGGTAGCGGTAGCGGCACAGCGGTGAGGCAGCGCGGAAGCTCAATGGGTCCTCGAGGCCGGCGTCGGTGAAGGTGGCGCTGACGACCTCATCGAGGGTGAGCACGCTCGGGCCCGTGTCGAAGCGGAAGCCGCTACGCTTCCACTCGCCGGCCTTGCCACCGAGCCGAGGCTCGCGCTCGACCAGCGTGACACGCGCGCCCGCGGCCGCCAAACGCAGCGCAGCTGACATGCCGGCGAACCCTCCGCCGATCACAGCGACCGTCGGCCTCACGCGTACCGCCTGCCTCGCCAAACGTACCCACCACGCCAGCGCAGGGCCAACGCGACGACGGGAGCGAGGGCCAGCGGTGCGAACGGTTGCAGCACCGCTTCGGCTGGCGAACGACCTGCGATGCGGTTGGTGAGGGCTCGTAACCCCAAGCCCCCAGCCGCCACGCCCCACCAGCGCGGGTCCATCAACGCCAGCGGCCACGCCAGCGTGTAGGTCAACAGGTTGAGGGACCATAGCGCCACGAGCAGCGAGGGGGCGCCCGCAGCGGAGAGCACGTTCTTCGCGAAGCCCTGCACCGCCTCGCGGTACCCCTGGTACATGCGCGTGGACACGAGCTCCCGCCCGAGGCTCAAGGCCACGTGACCGCCGGCGCGTTTCGTCCGCTGCGCCATCCTCACGTCGTCGAGCACCTCGGAGCGGATCGCGCGGTGCCCGCCGAAGCGGTGGTAGGCGTCGCGCTCCCAGGCCATCAGTTGGCCGTTCGCCCCGGTGGCGCTCACGGGCCGAGGAGCACGAGCCAGCGGCGCCGGCAGGCTGGAGATCAGGAGCATGTCGACCAGAGGCACCAGCAGGCGCTCACCGAGCGTGTCACAGCGCTGCCTGGGCCAGCATGTCAGCAGGTCGGCCCGCTCTTCGCGCAGCGCGCGGCGCACCGCGTCGAGGGCGCCTCTCTCCCACCTCACGTCGGCGTCCGTGAAGACCAGGAGCTCACCTTTGGCCGCATCCGCGAGCTGATGGCAAGCCCAGTTCTTTCCGGTCCATCCCGCTGGCAGCGGCGCGCCGTGCAAGACCGTGAGCCGTTCGTCACGCGCCGACCAGGCCTGGAGGAACGCCGCGGTGCCGTCGCTCGAGCCGTCGTCGAGCACCAACACCTCATCCGCGCCCTGCGCGAGCCACGTCGCTAGGTTGTCGGGCAGGTTGGCGATCTCGTCGCGTGCTGGGATGAGTAGCGAGGCGCTCGACGTCTCGTCCGAGCGCTCCTCATCCGCTGTCCGGGTACGCCCCCGAGCCAGGCGTGCCAGGCTCGGGAAGCTGAAGGCGTTCACCAGCGCCACCGACCAGCCCAGCGCCAAGAAGCCGGCAGAGACCCAGAAGGCGACGTCCAGCACGAGCCTCATGCACCCCACCAGCGCGCGAAGCGAGCGACGCGCTCGTGGCTCGAGGCGCGACCAGCGTGCCAGAGCGAGTAGCCCGACATCGGCGCTTCGGGGTCGCGCGCGCTGGCTTGATCGCGCTCGATCCGCTCCAGCAGGGCAGCGACGGCCGAGCGTTGCTCATCCGGGCTGCTGCTGTTCGGCAGCGGCTCACCGCAGCGCACGTACACCTCGGGTCTCTGGGCACCTCGCAGGGTCACCCTCCAAGCCATGGGCAGCACCGGAACGTCTGCGAGGCGCGCTATGCGTGCCGCGCCGTCCGCGAAGCGCGCGGGTGGCCCAGGAGGACCGATGCTGCCCTCGGGGAAGACGAAGAGCCAAGCCCCCTGCGCCGCGCGCCGCACTCCGACGCGCAACTCACCAGGCGAGAGGGCGCCGGCGTGACGGAAGAACGGGTAGCGCTCGAGCGTCACCTCGTGCACCAGCACCGCCAAGGGGCGCTCGTAGCGACGTGCGGTCAACCAAGCGATGTGACCGTCCCACCAGCTCTGGTGGTTGGCGACGACCACCGCTCCAGAGTCCGGTAGGTCTACGTCGCAGGCCCCCCACACTCCTGCGAGGTCGCTGCCGAGCGCCCGCGCGAAGGAGCGCGGGATGTACCAGGCGATCCCGCGCTGGACCCGCTCGAACGCACGATCCCGCCACCAGGCGAGCGTAAGTGGGCTCGCCTCCGTCACGGCGCCGTCCGCGGCGCTGGCGGCAACCATCGCCAGGTCGACGCCACCGCGAGCATGGCGCACACCGACACGAGGGCCGCCCAGGGCAACTCGAACGCCAACAGGCCCAC
>SKSV01000378.1 GCA_007122815.1 Trueperaceae bacterium
GGCGTGCTGGAGGTGGATCGCCTGATAAGCGAGAGGCGCCCCTACATCGAGGCGCCTTCGCTCTACGAGCAGCTGCAGCGCGACCGCTCGGAGGTCATGGGAGCTGTCTTGCTCTGGTGAGCCGCGCTGCCTCAACCCGGGGCATCAGTGGGCTCACCGGAGTTCGGTCCTCCAGAAGGCGGATCGGCAGGGGGCGCAGCCGCGAAGGCGGCCCGAGCGGCATCCGGGCGCAGCAGCATCCAGGCGCCGATCACTATCAGCAGGACCGGAAGGGCCCAGCTGCCGCCGGTGAGCGGCCCAACCACTGCCAGCACCGCGAGGACGGCGGCGGGGATGACGGCCCAGCCCTGGGCATGCCGCGGCAGGCGCGTGAGCACGAAGAAGGTGGCGGCTAGGCCGAGCAGGAACACGGAGCCACCGCCGCCGGCACTGCGGCCCATGCCATCGACGAGGGCCGTGGCCGCCAGCGAGAAGAGGGTGCCGGCGGGGATCACGGCCCACCACTGGTCGGGGTTCTCGCGGTACACGAAGGCGAACACGAGCCCGATCGAGGCCAGGAAAGCGAAGCCGCCTAGCGAACCTGGTGCGATCGCGGCGATCGCGAGGCCGGCAAGCGGATAGACGGCCAGGCGCCACCGCCGCGAACCGGTCTGGCGTGCCTGGTGATGCGCGAAGTACGCGATCCCGCCGAACAGCACGGCCCCCGGCAGACCGCCAAGGCCCCCGAACCATCCGAGCGCGCTGAAGAGACCGAGAACACCGAGGCCGATCAGGACGAGGCCGGGCACGAGGCGCCGCCGGTCGATGCTGTCGAGGTCGAAGCTGAAGGACATGGTGGACCTCCTTGATGGTCGGCACCAGGTTAGTTCCGGGGGCGGTTCGGGCACATCGGCCACCGGGCGGTCGACTGACCCGTACCGACGGTGGAGTTCGTCTCCCCCATCCGGCGGAGGCGGCCGCTCCCGCGGTGCGGGTAGGCTGGCACGGGAGACCCGATGGACCCCGAAGCCGACCGAACCGCGAAGGTGCGCGTGCTGCTCGTCGACGACCACACGGTCGTGCGTCGCGGGTTGAGGCTCGTGTTCGAGCTCGAGGACGATCTCGAAGTCGTCGGAGAGGCCTCCGACGGCCAAGAGGCCTTGGCCCGGGTGGCGGAGCTGCGACCGGACGTGGTCGTTATGGACCTGCTGATGCCCGTCATGAACGGGGTGGAAGCCACCCGGGCCATCCGAGCCGCCTACCCGGAGGTCGAGGTCGTCGCGCTGACGTCGGTGCTCGAGGACCGTATGGTCGTCGACGCTGTCGAGGCTGGCGCCGCCGGCTACCTGCTCAAGGAGACCAGACCCGACGACCTGTTCGAGGCGGTGCGCGCGGCTGCACGCGGCGAGGTGCGCCTCGACCCGCGCGCCCAAGCGCGGCTGATGCGTGAGTTGCGACGCCCGGTCCCATCAGCTCCCGCCTTCGAGACGCTCACCGAGCGGGAACGGGAGGTCCTCGAGCAGCTCGCGCACGGCGCTACCAACAAGGGGATCGCGCGTGCGCTGGGCGTCGGGGAGGCCACGGTCAAGAGCCACGTCTCGGCGGTCCTCGCCAAGCTCGGCCTCAAGAGCCGCACGCAAGCCGCACTCCACGCCCTGCGAGAGGGGTGGGTGACGCGTGAGCCATGAGGAGACCCCCGCGACCGTCCCCCTGCTGCAGCGGCTGTCGACACGCCTGACGCTCCTGCTCCTGACGGTCGTGGCGGTGCTCGCAGGCGCCACCGCGGTGTTGCTTTGGCGCGGTCTCGACGCGCTCCTCCTCGCCCCGGACGGTACCGGCGCCGTGCTGGCCGACGTCGACCCGGAGGCGGTCGGCGCGGTGGTGCGCGGAACGCTGATCAACCTCGCGGTGGTGGTCGCGGTGACGGTGCTCGCCGCGGTGGCCTTCTCCCGAGCCCTCCTCGCTGAACCGATCAGCCAGCTCACCGACGCCACCAGGGCGCTGGCGGCCGGCCAGCGCGGGGTGCGCCTGCCAGTGCGGGACCGCTCCGAACTGGGTGAGCTGGCCACCGCCTTCAACGCCATGGCCGACGCGCTCACGGAGGCGCGGGAGAGCCTCGAGGCACGCGTCACGGCGCGCACGGCGGAGCTGCGCGCGCTGCTCGAGCTATCCAACACCATCGCCGTGACCACGGAGCTGCAGCCGCTGCTCGCGGCGGTGCTGGATCGCCTGGACGCGGCAGGCGCCACGGCGGGCGCCGAGGTGTGGGAGCTCGGGCCGGACGGCGCGTGGGCGCGCCTGGTTGCGCGCGGAGAGCGTCTGCCGGAGGTGCCGCCGCAGGACGTCGGAACGGAGCCCGAACCCGTCAGCGGCGAGCTACTGACGCTGCCGCTGCGTGTGCGCGACGCCACCGTGGGCCTGTTGCGCGCCCGTGCTCGCGAGGGTGCGAGCTGGGACACGGAGCGCTTGGAGTGGGCGGTGGGAGTGGCCGCACAGGCAGCGGTGGCGATCGAGAACGCGCGCCTGTACGAGCGTGCCCGCGACGAGGCCACCGACGAAGCGCGCCGCCACCTGGCGCGCGAGCTGCACGACTCCGTCAGCCAGGCGATCTACGCGATCGTGCTCACCACCCACGCCGCCCAGCGGCGCGCCGGCCGCGATCCGGCCCGGGCGCATGAGGCGCTCGACACGGTGATCGAGCTGGCCGAGGCGGCGCTGGCCGAGATGCGCGCGTTGATATTCGAGCTGCGTCCTGAAGTGCTGGCGGACGTCGGGCTCGTCGGCGCCCTACATCGCCAGCTCGATGGCTTGGAGCTCAGACACGGCCTCGCGACCGAACGCGACCTCCCCGACGAGCCGGGCCTGCCGTTCGCGAGCAAGCAGGTGCTGCTGCGGGTAGTCCAGGAGGCGCTGCACAACGTCGTCAAACACGCCCGCGCCAGCCGCGTGCGGGTGAGCGCCTGGTCTGGTCAGGGCCGGTTGCACGTGAAGGTGGCCGACGACGGTGTCGGCTTCGATCCGGAAGCCTCCTTCCCCGGTCACCTGGGCCACACCTCGATGCGCGAGCGTCTCGCGGCCCTCGGCGGGCACCTGCAGCTCGCCAGCAAACCCGGCGAGGGCACCACCGTAGAGTTGGACGTCCCCCTCGCCCTAGGAGACGAGTCGCTACCGGCAGGAGACCGGTCTCGGGCCGCAGCCGCACAGGACCCTGGGGGGCGCTCGTGAACCGCCACCAGATGGCAGGTGCGGTGCTGCTCTTGGCCGGCGTGGTGATGCTGCTCGGCGGCCGCGGGGTCGTCGGTATGGCGGCGGAGATGGTCTGGCTCGCCGCGTTGGCCGTGGTAGCGGTGTTCGCCTGGCGAATGCTGTCGTCGCGCTCCATGCTGTGGCTGCGCATCGCGGTGCACGCGGCGTTGACCATCACCGCGGCGGCGACCACTACGCAGCTCTCGGGCCCCGCCTTCCTCGGCTTCGCCGCCTTCGCCTTCTGGTTGGTCTACCGCACGCCGTCCCGCAAGCAGCCGGTGACCGGATGGGCGATCATCCCCGCCGGTGTGCTGACCACCTTGGCGACCGTCGCGGCGGTCGACAGCTTCCGTCCTCGCTGGGATGGAGGCGCGGTCTTCCTTCTCGGCATGACCGCCACGTTCACAGTGATCTACCTGCTACCGCCCGAGCGCGGGGGCGGTCGCTGGGCGCTCTGGCCCGCGCTCGCTTGGGCGCTCTTGACGGTGCTGGTGAACGACCCCACCGGCGCCTTCACACGCTGGTGGTTGCCGCTCACCCTCATCGGGATCGGCGTCGCGCTCCTTGGGTGGGCGCGCCGGAGGCGCTGAGAGGCGGAAGCGCGCTCAGCCAGCGGCGGCAGTAGCGGCTGCCAGCCGGGACCTTCGCACCTTGACAAGCCCTCGTCGAGCCGACACGCTCGCCGCGGCGCGGCTGCCCCGAGTAACGCCGCCGGCGCGAGCATAGTTTCGCACCGAGTTATGGGCCCGCTCCGGACCGCACGGCGGTCACGCGGCTGCCCACTGGCGTCGACGCGCGTCTCGTGGGGAGGTGTTCGATGTCCCATAGCTTCGACGATGCCGCTCGCACCGCGTGCCCTTCGCCCGCGGAACCGGTTACGACCTTCTCGTGGCCACCGAGTTCGAGCTGAGACCGGCTCGCCGGGGGTCGCGGCGACGCTGGGCACCCATCGCGGTCCTCTTCATCGTGCTCCTCGGACTCGCCGCGGTCACGTACCTCGGCGGGCCCCGCCGGACCGTCTGGTGGATCGGACGGGTCGTCGTGCAACCGACCCGGCCCCCCGAACCTGCCGAAACACCTGGCGAGCGTTGGCTGCAGGACCTCGAGTACCTGCGCACGAACCTCTATCGCCTTCACGCCAACGCCTTCCACACCACGCCGCGCGACGACTTCGAGCGCGCCTTCGAGGAGGCGCGAGACCGTCTCTCGAACGCCACCGACGCCGAAGCGTGGCTCGAGGTAATGCTCCTCCTCACGCTCGTGGGTGACGGGCACACGGCGACATGGTCTCACCTAGATTCCTGGCCGAACTACCCTCTGCGCATAGCCCTCGTCGGCGGCTCGTGGTCGGTCATCGGCGCCGGCCTCGAACACAGGGACCTCCTGGCCACAGAGGTCATCGCCTTGGACGACACACCCATCGGCGACGCCGTGGAGCGATTGAGACAGTACGTGTCGGCGGACTCCGAGGCGGACCACGATGCGCGTGTCGCGCGTCTACTCACCAGCGGCGAGCTCACGCACGCGGCCGGGCTACAGAGCACCCCAGAGATGGGGCGCTTCACGCTCAGGCTGCCCGACGGCACGTTGATCGACCGCGAGCTCGAGGCGACCCAGCCCGGCAGCCCGATGGTCCTGGTCACATCCAACCTGCTCTCTAGCCAACACCCGCAGATCGACCATTGGGTCGAGTGGATGCCAGACCTAGGGGCGATCTACCTCCGCTACCGCCGCTGTCGCGACCGCAATGGCTTCGGCGAGGTTTCGGGACGCGCGCTGGATCTCCTCGGAGCACACCCCGAGGCCCCGCTCGTGATCGACCTGCGTGGCAACGGAGGCGGCGACTCGAGCGTCATCGCCCCCCTGCTCCGCGGCCTGCGCGAACGCGCCGCTGGCGAGCGCACCGTCGCGCTGATCGACGTCGGCACCGCCAGCAGCGCGACCAGGAACGCGCTCGAGCTCCGCGGCCTCGGTGCGACTCTCGTCGGCGAGCCGACCGCCGACGCTCTCGCCGGTTGGGGTGAGATCCGGGACTTCACGCTCCCCAACTCCGGCATCAGGGTCTGGGTATCCACCTTCTCCTTCGGGGGCGACCCCGACCCCGTGGAGCCCGATATGCGGGTTGCACCGACGGCCACCGCCTGGCTCGCGGGTGAGGACCCCGTGCTCGCCGCGGCGCTGCGAGCACCCCTCAGATGATGCCCGAGCATCCAGCGGATGGGTTGGCCTCCGGGTGCGGGCGCCACTCAAGAGCTCCGCCTCGCTGATCGCCGTCAAGGTACAGCGCGGTATGCCCGCCTGCGGCTGGACCAGCTCGTCGCAGTGGCGGACTACGTCGAGCACCGTGCTCTTCGCCCGCTCGTTACCGGCGGCAGGACGGCGGGGGCTCCAGCAGGCCGAGTCGCGTGAGCTCGTCAGCGAGGTCCGCCACGGTCACCGCGTGAACCTTAGGCACACCGAAGCCGTCCTCGTCGTCGAGCAGGCGCTCACGCTCCTCGTGTGCGGCCGCTTCTTCGGTGTGCAGGGTGCCGTCGGCGATCAGGGCACGGAGGTACTGCTCGGCCACCGCCTCGAGACCGTACGCGTCGATGGCCTCGGACACGCGCCCCAAGTCGACCTCATCGAGCAGCGACCCGACCACCTGCGCTGGCGACGCCTGTCCGAAGCGATCGACGGTGTACCCGACGAGCGAGTCGTCGAACCCGCTGCCCTCAGTTGCGATGCCCTCCATCACGTCGTCCACGCGGCCGACCTCCTCGGGGAGATTCTGCGTCCAGGATAACGCGTGCAACAGCGGCGACTCGGAGGGCGCAGCGTACACCACGCGCCGTTGCACGAAGCCGGTTGCCTGGGCTCCATATACAGAGTATCGTTACTCTAGTGATGGAGGTCGCCCGTGAACGGTAGAACGTTCGTACCCTCTCGCTCTCCGGGTCCAGTGCTCGGCGTCCGCGTCCTAGGCCTGAAGGGCGTCGGCGACGCGTTCACCTTAGCGACACGCATCAGCAAGGGGTTCTCTGCCAGTACCGTGCAGCGCCTAGCGCGCGAACTCGGGTTGCCTGACAAGCAGATCCTGTCGGTGGCGAACATCCCAGAGAGCA
>SKSV01000221.1 GCA_007122815.1 Trueperaceae bacterium
AACCCGAACCGTCTTACCTGATTCGGTGCTGAAATTCTCAAAGGGTATCCCTTCGGACACTTCGTCGATAATTCTCGGCTCTTCACTATCGGTCCCCGTGATTCCCTGTAACTCGATCTTTATCCCCGTCTCGCGATGGACTGGGTTTATCGAGAACATGTGATAGGCGCCGATAGTGTTACGGCCATCCTTGCTAATCAAATAGTCCCGATTACCGAGTGCGCTCAACGGCCCGCCCAGATGATGGTAGTAGGCAGAATCCGCAAATGCTGCGACCTGGAAGCCATCTTCAACATCTTGGAACACCTTATGAACTGCGGCATAAAGATCACTCTCCCGCGTTCCTGTTCTGAACCGAGAGGCGTATCCCAGCGCTGCGGCCATCATAGCGCTTTCTGATCTTTTCTCGTACTTTGTCAGCGGCGTTCCGTACTTTGCCGTAGCTGTTATGTAATACAATGCATCGTAGTAGCGAGCCCCAATCGCAACTTTTGCAAATGAACCTGCTTCTATTCGGTACCCATCATTGACTACCGGGTGAAGGAAATTCTCCTGTCCTGACACCCCAACAAGCACTTCATTGCACTCCACACATGCTTCAGAAAGCCGTTTCAGCACCTCACCCCTAATCACCCATCCTGTAGTACCGACAGAAGCATGGCGTAGCACGTAAGAAAGAACAAGGCGCGATAATTTTGCAAGCCACTCAGTTTTTCGTATCTGATTGTCATCCTCGGTAGGTGCAACCGGCGCTACCGCAGATAGAACGGTAGAGCGATATTCCGGCATACGCGGGATGAGCACACTTGCCGGCAACTCAACCTCGGTAGCGTAAGACAGCTCAATTTCAGGACACATCGAGAAGCGCGTCTTAATCTCGGGAACCGCGCGAGTTAGTTCGAACGCTTTTCCGACAATTTGGATTCGGACGCAGGTGTTATCGAAGCGCACAACCGCCGACACTGGAGATTCTGCTGCCGGATCGATGTCAATCACCGAATGCCGCAACCCGGTAAGCCAGCGCATCGCGCCTTCTTGCACCAGATGCACTCCGTTGCAGTTGAGCAACCTGACCGCAGCCTTCAAGCGACTGAGCTTGCTCCGCAGCTCATGCGGCGTCAGAGGCGGCGGTCTGTGCGCTACCAGTTCTTCGTACAGCGATTCTTCGGTGTTATCACGGTAAGGCCCGTCGTCAAGGCTGGGAATCATCGTGCTATCGCCGTGTTTCGCAGACTGTCGACCATGACCGCCAGAAATATTACCGCCCCGCGCACAATAGTATAGACAAAAGGTGATGCATCCATGAAGGTTAATCCATTAAAAATAATTACGATGATTCCGATTCCTATCGCTGCATTGGGTAAGACTTGGCCCTTACCACCGAAAAGACTTGTTCCG
The DNA here is from genome assembly GCA_007122815.1 of Trueperaceae bacterium. Taxonomy (GTDB): domain Bacteria; phylum Deinococcota; class Deinococci; order Deinococcales; family Trueperaceae; genus CSSed10-48. The sequence goes on from SKSV01000221.1 coordinate 1,399, forward strand.
CCAATGACGGCCGCCGGAATTATGACAAACTCATTACCAAACGCGAAGTTGGAAGACACAGCCGAAACCTGGGCGGCAGAGAGGAACCCCGCAATCCCGGCAGCAACGCTCGAAATAACATATACCGAGAAGACTATCGATCTCACCCGGATTCCGGTAGTCTCCGCACCATGATAATCATTGCCGAGAGCGTACAGGTGCCGCCCGTATTGGGTGCGTTTGAGAACGTACTGTCCAATCACTGCGAAAACGAGAAACATCCAGACACTGAACGGCAGACCGAGAAAGCGAAATCGAGCTATGATCGCCGAAGCCTCACCAAAATACAGTCCTCTCGATCGGCTGATGAACAACGCCAACCCACGAGCCACGCTGAGCATCGCAATCGTTGTGATGAACGGAACAAGTTTGAATCGGGCGATCAGTATACCGTTGCTCACTCCAATCAAAACGCTGACCGAGACGGCAACAATGAAGCCAACGGGAAGAGTCACACCCAACCTGTCAAACATATAGGCCGCAGCAGTGCCGGACAGAAACATAACCGAGCCAACAGAAATATCAATTCCTGCGGTCAACATTACGAAAGTGATCCCAATTACGGCGATACCCAGCGGAGCAGACTGCTGTAGCACATTCACCAGATTTCGCAGTGTCAGAAACCTGGGATTCATGATTCCGAAAAACACAATCAGGAGTGCGAGTATTACGAAAATGCCCACCTGGTATAGTGCTTGTTCTCTCGCACGCCAGGCCTCTGACTTTGCGCGTCGTATCATTTGGCTGCCTTCCCCTCAACTGCTGCCATCATGATGGCTTCTTCGTCAAAATCCTCTCGGTTCAGATCGATTACCACACGACCGTAATGCATTACAATTATCCGGTCACAGACCCCCAACAGCTCCTCATATTCTGAGGAGATCATTAGCACTGCTGTGCCCTCCTGCGCAATCCGGTGAATGAGAGAGTAGATCTCCAACTTGGCGCCAACATCTACGCCTTTGGTGGGCTCATCGAGTATCAACACTGCCGGGTTTTGCATCAACCACTTGCCGAGAACCGCCTTCTGCTGGTTGCCCCCACTCAGAAGGGCAACGTTCTTTCCTAGCCCAGGAGTCTTTATCGATATCTGTTCAACCATTCTTGTTGCCCAACCTCGCGAATTACTCTCGTTAATGACGGACAGCGGGCCTTCGCCAAGTCGCTCAAGGCAGACCGAAGTAAGGTTATACTGCAGCGTCAGAGGCATAAAGAGCCCCTCATTGCGTCTGTTTTCCGTCAGAAACGCTATCCCATGGTTGATAGCAATGTCAGGCCTCAGCGGCGTGACCGGTTCCCCGTTACAGAGCACTTCGCCAGAGGCTATATCGTCAACTCCAAATATGGCACGGGCAAACTCGGATCTTCCTGCACCGACCATTCCGAATACACCTACCACCTCTTTGCGACGCAGAGTGAGCTGCAGATTTTCAATCTTGGCCTCAGGTACGCACAGCCCGTTTACTGCCAATACCGGCTCGCCAATTTCTTTGTCCGTCGGGTAGTCGGGGAACTTTCCACTGAACTCTTTGCCAACCATAAGGCGAATCACCGACTCCGGGGTTACGGACTCGCGGTCTATATCGCCAACTACCTCTCCATCTCGCATGACAACAACTCGATCACATAGTGAGAATACATCTTCCAGGATATGCGAGATATAGATGATCGACTTACCTCTAGACCGAAGGTCAGAAATCAGCCTGAATAGATTCTGCTTCTCCCTGCTGGATAGCGAAGTGGTAGGTTCATCGAAAATAAGAACACCGGCGTTCTTCTGAATCGCCTTGGCAATCTCCACGACTTGCCGGTGCCCCATCCGCAGAGTTTCGACTTGTGCGCGTGGATTCAACTCCCGGTCCAGCTCTTCAAGAGCCTCAATGGCAATTTCCCGAACTCGCTTACGGTCAATCGCCCGAAAGATCCCTCTCTTTGGGAAATCGTCGATACAGATGTTCTCTTCAACCGTCAGATTGAGGAACAGACTAAGTTCTTGGTGAATGAGGGCAATACCGCGCCGTTCGGCGTCTTTGGGATTCCTCGGCGAATACTTCTCGCCCAGAAGGTGCATCTCGCCGGTGTCAGGCAAGACAACCCCAGACAATACGTTCATCAGCGTAGATTTTCCGGCACCGTTCTCTCCAACAACTCCAAGTACTTCGCCCTTGGCAAGGGAGAGTGCAACGGAGTTCAGTGCATGAACGCCGCCAAACCTCTTGTCTACTCCTGAAACTTCGAGCACAGGGTTACCGCGCTGTGCGCCACCAGCGGGGCCTTCCGTATTCATCATGTCCCTTGTCCTTCAGTAGCCATTCTCTTGACTGAATCAAGCCCGGCTGACAGCAGTATGAGCGCCCCCTTGATAATGTTGATTACAAACCAGGAGACACCAAAAAGGCCGAGGATGGTATTCATTATGACAATGAAGAACACCCCAAGCGTCGTACCAAACGTATCACCCTTACCACCGAGAACACTCCCGCCGCCAATTGTGATAGCTACGATGATGTCGAGAAAGAACTGTTCGCCGTGTGCGGGGGCCCCGCTCGCAAGGCGAGACAAGAGTATTGCCCCGGCCAATCCGGCACAGATCCCACTAATCAGGAACAACCGGAAAACGTTCCTTTTCACCGGCATACCGGAAATGCGCGCTACTTCGGGGTTGGTCCCTATGTAGTACATTCTCCTGCCGAATACGGTCTTTCGCAGTACGAATTGCGTCACCACAATGACTGCAACAAGCAGCAGAAAGGGAATTGGAATTATGTCAAAAATGCGAGTGCGAGAGATCGCTATGAACTGCTCGGGCAGATTGGAAATTGTACTGGCCCGCGTATACAGTGTGGCAATCCCTTGACCCAGCATCATGGTTGCAAGCGTAGTGATGAAAGAAGGCATGTTCAGTCGGGTAACCGCAATTCCGTTCACCGCGCCAAACCCAAGCCCAATGCTGAGCATCACAACTATCGCTACAGGAATGGAATAGACAGGGTTCGCAATCAATCCGCCCTCAAGCGTAATGATGGATGCCCCAACCACCGTAACTAGAGACATCTGAGAGGTGACGGAAAAGTCGATTCCGCCGTTTATTACCACAAACGTCACGCCTGCGGCAACAATGCCCAGGACCGCACTCTGAAGTAACATATTGCGGACGTTAACAACAGACAGGAAGTTCGGAGCAGCGAACGCCCCTATGACGATCATAAGCAGGAGAAAGGCAATCAATATCCGATCTTTAATGAAGCTTAGCGTAGTGTCCAGCATAGCCACTCTTGGATTCCTCCGCGTCTACCGACAGGCGGCGTGGGCACCAGAACTAAGGACCCACACCGCGCCAAATTCAGATTCTCTGTGATAACACAATTACACCAACTGGTGTTTGTTATCTAGCGGTCCACATAACCCCACGCTTGGTACGCCATCTCATCAAAATTGTCTCGCGTAACTTCAAAACCGGGGTCTTTCACGTCGCGCGAAGGAAGAGTTCCGCCCTGGGCAAGCGTCACAGCTGCATCTACACAGCGCTCTGCGGTGGAAATAGCATCCTGAACCGATACAATGTCAACGTAGCCGGCAGCGATCTCATCAAGGGCGTCTTCCGCTCCATCGAGTGTTGCATAAAACACGTGATCGGGATGGTCGTATTGATGCCAGACATCCTGCTGCTGCATAGCTGATTTGATCGCAGGCAGAAGAAAATCCGAGGGCGCCATCACGATATTGATGTCGTGGGCCTCAAAAGCATTCACCGCGCCACCATACGCCAATTCCGGATTCCACTCTGTTGGAACCTTGGCTACCAGATTGAGCCATTCAGGATTTGCCTCGATGACCTCCATGAAGCCCTGATCGCGCAGCACCGCATTCACATCGCCGAGGTCACCAACGAATAGCAGAACGTTCTGACGAGACCCTTGATCCTTTGCCCACTCCAGCGCAGCTTCGGCCAAACGTCTAGCCATGGCGGTGTTGTCGGAAGCCATGTTAAACGCTACGTCACCGCCCGAAGCCGCACGATTGTTGGTGATGAATGGCACACCAGCATCGTTGGCCGAGCGAACCCCGGCAACAATCGCATCACCATCCACCGGGGCGGCGATGATTGCGTCAACACCGCGCGCAATCAGCGTCTCGATCTGTTCATTCTGACGAGCAGCATCACCGTCGGCAATAACTTCGACTATCCGAATGCCCCCCAATTGCTCAACGTACGCCATCAAGCCGTTGTAATTTGCGAGCCAGAACTGAGACTCCAGGTTATCATAGGAAAGCCCGATCGTAATCTCGTCCGTTGCCCGCTGTCCGCCGGCCGATAGCCCAAATGCGACAACCAGCAAAACCAAACCTAACAAGAGTGCCTTTTTCATGACTACTCCTCCTTTATCTTCGGAACAGAAGCATACGGTAACACCGCTGAACTACTGTTTCACTCACCGCTACACGATAGCCGATGTCAACCGGCAATAAACCGCAAAGCGTCTACCGATCCACTTCCGCTATGAACACCTCATCTTGACCACAAACTCCATTAGCTCGCCTATTGGGTGTCATTCAGCTCATTGTACGCCAATTATGGGGTCGATTGCTTCACCGGTCTTTACCAAAACTCGCAATTTGTTCACAGATATTGCCCGGAGTAAGCGCCGGCAGCCCCACACCGAAATAATCCACGCATCTGATTCTTATCGCTGCTATTGGTGTACAGCATCAAACAACGCCTCGATGTTTTCCGGTTTCGTATCTTTCAGGATCGCTTCGTGGCTCGGAGAAATGATCAGGCCGGTAGGGAATATACTCCTCAACTGCCTGACCGTCTCACTGACTTCCGCAGGATTCCCGTTGACCAGAAGATTTTGGGCATCGACTCCACCGCAGAAGCT
>SKSV01000095.1 GCA_007122815.1 Trueperaceae bacterium
CCGGGCGGGTTCGCCACGCAGCACCCTCAACACCTCGTCGACGGCGTGCGCCGAGGCTCGGTAGTTCGCCTCTCGAGTCACGCCGGCCACGTGGGGGGTGAGGATCAGGTTCGGGCAGCCCTCCAACGGGTCGGGCGCCGCCGGCGGCTCGCTCCGGCGCACGTCCAGGGCTGCGCCGCCCAGACGCCCCGAGCGCAACGCCTCTGCGAGCGCGTGTTCGTCCACGAGCTCTCCCCGGGCCGTGTTCACCAGCAGGGCGCCAGGGGGTAGGTGCGCGAGGGCGTTGGCGTCGATCAGGTCCCGGGTCGTCGACGAGAGCGGAACGTGCAGGGTCAAGGCGTCGGAGCGCTCGAGGAGCGCTCCGAACCCCAAGAGCTCGACCTCGTGCTCCTGGACCGCTTGGCTGCTGTCGTGAACGTACGGATCGGCGGCCAGCACGCGCATGCCGAACGCCCGCGCCCGCCTCGCGACGCGCGCGCCTATGTCGCCGAGGCCGACGACGCCCAAGGTCGCCCCGTACAACTCGCGTCCCATGTACTGCTGCCGGTCCCAGCCACCGTCGGCCACGTGAGCCGTGGCTGGGCCGAAGCGGCGTGACAGGGCGATGATCGCGCCGATGACGTACTCGGCGACGCTGGTGGCGTTCGTCCCAGGCGCCCAGGAGACGACTATGTCGCGTGCGCGCGCCGCGGCCACGTCGACGCGCTCGAGGCCGACACCGACCCGCCCGACGACACGCAGTCTCGGAGCGGCTTCGAGGAGTTCGGTGTCCACACGCGTCAGGTTGCGGACCACCAGGGCCTCGGCTTCAGCGAGCGCCTCGAGGAGCCGCGGGCGGTCGGCGTGTAGGTGAGGGTCGGCCAACACCTCGCCCCGCTCGTTCAGCCGCTCGAGGGCGCTAGCATCGATCCACTCCGAAACCACGACGCGAGCCATGATCGTAGACCTCCTGGCGCGATGCTACCGCAACGAACTAGCGTCTCACGCGGCCTCGTCGGCGATGGTGAGGCGGTAGGCTGTGGGTAGATCGCCCAGCCCGAGTGAGGCGGGTACCGGCTGGACACGGAGGCTCATCGATGTACATCGGACTGTTGCACTTCCATAACGCCATGCGCTGGTTGGTCCTGTTGGCTGCCGTGGTAGCCGTGGTCGTGGCGGTCGCCGGCTTCGTGCGCGGCGCACCTTGGGGGCGTGGCGCGAAGCTGTCCGGCTTGGCCTACCTCATCACCATGGACGTGCAGCTGCTCGTGGGCTTCATCCTCTACGGCGTCAGCCCGATAGTGCGCGCTGCGATGGGTGACGTGTCGCTCGCGATGTCCGACTCCGAGATGCGCTTCTTCCTGTTCGAGCACCTGCTCTTGATGGTGGTCGCCGTGGTGCTGGTGCATCTGGGTTACGCGATGTCGAAGCGCGCTGCTTCCGCGCGACGCGCGTACGCTCGCGCGAGCACGTTCTACACGCTGGGGCTGATCGCGCTGCTGCTGGGCATGCCCTGGTGGCGGCCGCTCCTACCAGGGACTTGAGAGGCGCCCGGGGGTTGAGAGGCGCCCCGGGGGTTGAAAGGCGCCCCGGGGGTTGAGAGGCGCAAGACGTCGGAGAACCTCAAAAAGGGGTGGACCCCGTGTGGGAGGCACGGGGTCCAGGTTCGGAAGAGAGTGGGAGGCCTGGGAGGGGGCCTCATAGATCCACGACCTGAGTTTACGCACGCTCTCGCACGGGATTCTTACGCAAGCGCCAGCCGCGCGCGCGATTCCTGCTAGCGTAGGCGAACCCTCACGGCCGCGCGCCGCACGGACGGGCCGGGCCGGGGTGAACCGTCGCGCGGCAGTGCACCGCGCCGGTATGGGAGGAACTATGCTCCGACACTCGGTTTGGCTCTTGAGTGGGATCCTCGCCCTCGGTCTGCTGGCTTCAGCGTTCGCGCAGACGCCGGCGCCGTCACGCGGTGGGACTTTGGTGGTCGCCATCAGCGCGGACCCCCCGGGTTGGGATCCGACCGCCTCGACCTCACAGGAGATCCCCAGGGTCGTCTACGGAAACGTCTTCGAGGGTCTCGTGCGCTTCGATCGCCACGGCGAGATCGTGCCCGCGTTGGCCACCACATGGTCGGTCTCGAGCGACAACCTGACCTGGACGTTCACGTTGCGCGAAGACGTCAGTTTCCACGACGGCACCCCCTTCGGAGTCGACGACGTGCTGGCGAAGTTCGAGCGCGCGCGAGACCCCGACAGCGGTCACGTCAACCAGCAGTACTACGCCGCGATAGAGGACGTCAGCGCTCCCGACGCGAGCACCATCGTGTTCACGCTGTCGCAACCGAACCGTAGCCTGCTCTACAACCTCGCGCGGCCGGACTCGATCATCTACCCCGCCGGCAGCGCCGGGACTCAGCGGGCGCAGCCCGTGGGCACCGGTCCGTTCCGCTTCGCGCGTTACGTCGAGGGGAGCGAGGTGCGTCTCGAGCGCTTCGAGGACTACTGGAACCCCGAACTGCCGTACCTCGAGAGCGTCACGTTCCGCATCATCGGCGACCCGAACACGCGCCTCGCGGCGCTGCAGGCGGGCGACATCGACCTCATCGGCGCGGCCGTGCCGCCCGAGCAGGTACAGCTGATAGACGCCGCTCCCGACCTCAAGACGTACGCCGGCACCGCCACCACGGAGATAACCGTGGCGATGAACAACGCCCGGCCGCCCTTCGACGACATCCGCGTGCGCCAGGCGATCACCCACGCCATCGACAAGCACGCGATCGTCGAGGGCGCCTTCTTCGGGCAAGGCACCGTGATCGGCACGCACATGACGCCCGCGGAGCCCTACTACATAGACCTCACCGACACCTACCCGTACGACCCGGAGCGAGCCCGTGCCCTGCTCGCCGAGGCGGGCTACGCCGAAGGCCTCAGCTTCGACTTCGAGCTCCCCGAGCCGTACCCGTTCGAGCGCCGCACGGGTGAGGTGATCGCCCAGCAACTGCGTGAGGTGGGCATAGACGTCAACCTCTCGGTCGTCGAGTGGGGAACGTGGATCCAGCGCATCTTCCTCGGCGCCGACTACGACATGACGATCATCGGTCACTCCGAGCCACGCGACATCAACATCTACGCCAACCCCGACTACTACTACCAGTACGGCAACCTCAGGATCGCCGAGCTCTTGGCCGAGGCCGAGGCGGCGCCGAGCGCAGCCGAGGAGATTGCCGCTTACCAGGAGATCGCGCGGATCATCGCTGATGACGCCGTCAACGTGTGGGTGTTCAGCCCGGCCAACACCGTGGCCGCTCGCGAGGGCTTGTACGGCGTCTGGATCGACCAGCCCACTCCCGCCATCGACGTTACCGAGGTCTACTGGGCGCGCTGAGCGCCCTCGCTTAGCCGGCCGCCGGGACCGCGAGCGAGCCTCCGACCGTGGCCGCCTTCTTCGTCAAACGCCTACTCACCGCGCTCGTCAGCATCGTTCTCGCGAGCGCGGTGGTGTTCGCCGCTGTGCTCGCGATCCCGGGTGACCCCGCCGCGATCATCCTCGGCGTGACAGCTTCCCCAGACGCCTTGAGCGCCTTGCGTACTCAGCTGGGACTCGACGTGCCGGCGCCTCAGCGCTACCTGCAGTGGCTGGCCGGACTAGTGCGCGGTGACCTGGGCACTTCGCTGCAGTACGAGCGCGCCGTGAGGGCACTGGTGGCCGACCGGGTGCCGCTCTCGGTGGCGCTGGCCGTCGGCGCGGCGCTGCTGGCCACGCTGTTGGCCGTGCCGGTGGGGGTGTTCACGGCCTTGCGGCGCGGCACACTGCTCGACCCGCTGGTCGTGCTCGCCTCGCAGGTGGGCGCGGCGGTGCCGTCGTTCTGGCTGGGGCTCCTGCTGATCCTCGTCTTCTCGGTGGAGCTGCGCCTGCTGCCGGCTGGCGGTTTCCCAGGCTGGGAAGCTGGCGCCCTGGCCGCGTGGAGAGCGCTGCTTCTGCCGGTACTGGCGCTCGGCTTGGGTCAAGCGGCGGTGATGGTGCGCATGACGCGCGCCGCCCTCCTCGACGTCCTGGGTCAGGACTACGTCCGCACTGCGCGCGCCAAGGGGCTCGGTGCGACGAGCGTGGTCTGGAAGCACGCCTTGCGCAACGCCATGGTGACGCTGGTGACGATACTGGGCTTGTCGCTCACCAACGTCTTCATCGGCTCCATCATCATCGAGCAGGTCTTCGCGCTGCCCGGGCTGGGGAGGTTGGCGCTCTCAGCGATAGGCAACCGCGACTTCCCCCTGGTGCAGGGCGTGGTGCTCCTGTACGCCAGCACCATCGTCCTGCTCAGCTTCCTGGTGGACCTCTCGTACGGCTGGCTTGACCCCAGGATCCGCTACGCATGAAGCGTCTCCCACTGAACTTGACGCTCGGCGTCTCACTGGTCGGGATGGTCGTCTTGGCCGCCGCCGTCTCCTACGTCTGGCTCCCGCACGACCCGAACCGCATGGACTTCGGCGCTCAGTTCGCCGCTCCCGGCACGGCCTACCTGCTGGGCACGGATCACTTCGGTCGCGACCTGCTCTCCAGGCTGCTGGTGGGGGCGCGCTCCACCCTGCTCGTGAGCTTCGTGGCGGTGGGCATCTCACTGGGCTTGGGTGGCGCGCTGGGCGCGCTGGCCGGCTGGGTGGGCGGCTGGTTCGACGAGGCGATGATGCGCTTGGTCGACGTGCTCTACGCCTTCCCGGCCATCCTGATGGCGCTCTTGCTGGCGGCCGTGTTCCGGCCTGGCATCTTGACCGCCATGGCGGCGATCGGGCTCGCGACCGCGCCCGTCTTCGCGCGGCTCACGCGCGCCTCGGTGTTGAGCTTGCGCGGGCGCGAGTACGTGGAGGCGGGTCGGGCGCTGGGCGCCAGCGAAGCGCGGCTCCTGGCAACCCACGTGCTGCCCGGAGCTACCTCGCCGATCGTCGTGCAGGCCTCGCTCTCCATGGCCATCGCCGTGCTGGCGGAGGCGGCTCTCTCCTTCCTGGGGTTGGGAGCTCCCCCCGACGTACCCTCTTGGGGGAACATGTTGCGTGAGGCGCAAGGTTTCATGGCGCTCTCACCCTACCCGGCACTGGTGCCGGGCTTCGCGATCGTGGTCACGGTGCTCGGCTGGAGCCTCCTGGGCGACGGGCTCCGCGACCGGCTCGACCCCACGACTTCGCGCTGAGAGCGGCGGACGCCTTCTGGCCCGACTCCGCGGCTTGCGCTGACGTCCTCGGGCCGGGCCACTACGTATCATCGCCGCATGGTCGAGCTGCCGACCTTCGACGGTTGGGAGTCGGTCCCGGAGGGGCTGCGTCCAGCCAACGACCTGCGCTTCGCGGGGCTGGAGCCGCGCGGAGAGCCGGTGGCGTGGTTGCGCCTCGCGGGGCGCACCGTCGAGCTCTACCGCGCCGCCGACGCCGTTCCGCGACGGCGCGACCCCGAGCCGACCGGCGCCCGCGGCAGCCTCGATCCCAGCCGCGGCGAGCCGAGCATCGGCACACCGGGATCGACGGGCGGGCGGGCCAGCCGCAGAGCCGCCGTGGCGCTCCCGGCGGCACCCGCGCTGGCGCCTCGCGGGTCGACTCGCGCTCCTGTGGTTCCTCCGGACAGCGAAGCTGCACGGCGTTGGATCCGAGATCTGCTCGTCTCTGACTTCGTGGTGCTGGACACCGAGACGACGGGCCTCGGGTATCACGACGAGGTGATCGAGATCGGTGTGGTCGGTCCGGACGGGCAGGCGCTGCTGGAGAGCCTGGTGCGGCCTCAGGCGGGTGTGGTGCCACCGGGTGCCACGCGCGTACATGGCCTGACCATGGCCGATCTGGTCGAAGCGCCGACCTGGGACGAGCTGCACGAGGAGGTCCTGCGGGTGACCGCCGGGCGCAGGGTGGTCGCTTGGAACGCTCCGTTCGACCAGCGCATGGTTCGCCAGTCAGCCACTCGCTGGCGAAGGAGCGAACGTATCGCCGGCTTCGAGTGCGCGATGCGGGCCTACGCGCACGCGCGGGGATTGCGCTTCGGCCGCGCGAAGCTCGAGCGCGCAGCAGCCGAGATGGGGGTGCTGGAGTCAGGGCGACAGCGTCACCGCAGCAGCGACGACGCGCGGCTCTCGCTCAAGGTGTTGATGCGAGCCGCAGCACGCGGGCGTTGAGCAGGGCGAGCGGCGCGTATGGCTGGTAGCCCTCGGAGACCGGTTCGGTCAGCTCTCGTGTCTCGAATCGCCGGCCCTCAACCATCTGGGCCACCAGCGCGGTCGTTCAGCAACTGTTCGAGGCGGAGCGCGTCCGCGGGGCGGTTCACGTTCAGGAGCGCTTCGGCTGGCA
>SKSV01000269.1 GCA_007122815.1 Trueperaceae bacterium
ACGCCGGAGCGCATTCGCCGGGTCGTGTCTCTAGCCCATGATCGAGGGCGGAAGTACCTCTTTTCTTCGCAGCGCCAGCGTGGTCGTCGGGGAGTTCGCCGGGGTACTCGATGGGCATCGGTTGGGTTGCTTCAGGAGTAGCACGTGATCCAGTACGCCATCAGGCGTTTGCTCATCGCGATTCCGTCGATCATCGGGGTCCTGGTGGTCGTGTTCTTCATGGTCCGACTAGCCCCTGGTGACCCCGCGGTCTACTTGGCCGGCGAGTTCGCGCCTCCAGCGACCATCGAGGCCATGCGACAGCGCTTCGGTCTCGACCGGCCCCTCTACATACAGTTCGGGCTCTACACGGGCAGCCTGATCCAGGGTGACCTCGGGCGCTCGACGCGCACGCAACGCCTGGTCATCGACGATCTGCGGCAGTTCTTCCCGAACACTCTAGAGTTGGCTTTCGGCGCCATCGTCGTGGCGATGCTGATCGGCATACCGGCGGGCGTGGTGGCGGCCCTGAGGCAGAACACCTGGGCCGACCTGCTGGTCACGGTCGGGTCGTTGGTCGGTGTCTCCATGCCCGTGTTCTGGTTTGGCCTGTTGGCCATGCTCTACTTCTCCGTGCAGCTGGGCTGGTTCCCGGTTGCTGGGCGTGGCACCTGGGCTCACATGGTGTTGCCCATCGCTTCGCTGGGTCTGGGCTCCATGGCCATCATCGCGCGTATGACTCGTTCCTCCATGCTGGAGGTGTTGTCGCTCGATTACGTGCGCACAGCCAGAGCGAAGGGTCTGAGACATCAGCGGGTCGTCCTGAAGCACGCGTTCAGGAACGCGCTCGTACCGGTCGTGACGATCGGCGGTCTGCAGTTCGGCCAGCTCATGAGTGGCGCGGTGCTGACCGAGACCGTGTTCGCGTGGCCCGGTATCGGCCGGCTGCTCGTGGACTCGATCCAGGCGCGTGATTACCCCGTCGTTCAGGGAGCGGTGTTGCTGATCGCAGTCGCGTTCATCCTCATCAACATCGGCGTCGACCTCGTGTACGGCTTCATCGATCCCAGGATCCGCTATGACTGACAACCGACCATCTGAAACCTCTGGAACGCCCACCGGCGTGAGACCCACCGATCCAGCGCCGAAGCAGAAGAAGCTGCAGGCTCGATGGTTGCGGAGCCTGCGTCGCTCACCGATCGCCATCGCCGGTTTCGCCATCATCGGCTTCTTCCTCGTCATCGTCGCCTTCGCGCCGTTCCTGGCTCCCTACTCGCCCACACGGCAGACTCTGCGCTCGCTCTACGTCCCTCCGGGGTTGGGCGTGAGCCTCAGGGGTCCGGAGGGTCAGCTGGGGTTGTGGGTCAGCGAGGTCTCCCGAACCTCGGCTGGCGAGTTGCAGGTAGGGGACACTCTCTACCCAGTCCGCTTCTTCGTACGCGGTGAGCGCTGGACCTGGTTCGGGGGATTGCTCTCGAGCGAAATGAAACTGTTCGGCGTCGACGGGCCGGCGAGGTTCTACGTCCTTGGCACGGACGAGCAGGGGCGGGACCTACTGAGCCGGATCATCCACGGGGCCTGGATCTCACTGTCGATCGGTCTCATCACCATCGGCATCGGCATCGGGGTGGGCGTACCGGTCGGGGCGCTCTCGGGTTACTTCGCGGGCACCACGGACCTGATAGTCCAACGAGTCATCGACACCATGCTGGCGTTCCCCGGCATCCTCCTCGCTATCGTGCTCGTTGCGACGTTCGGCACGGGTCTGAGGAACGTGATGATCGCCGTCGGTATCGCGTCCATACCGGTCTACGCACGTCTGGTTCGGGCCAGCGTGATGACCGTGCGAGACCGCGAGTACGTGGAGGCGGCCCGCGCGCTCGGGCGGCGCCCGGTGTCGACGCTCGCCAGGCACGTGATGCCGAACGTGCTGGCGCCGATCATCGTGCAGTCGAGCCTTCAGATGGCGGTGGCGATACTTTTCGCCGCCGGACTCGGCTTCCTTGGCCTTGGAGCGCGGCCGCCGCAGCCCGAGTGGGGGCTCATGCTCTCTCGTGGACGCGACTTCCTGGCGGTGGCTCCGCACGTGGCCACTTCTCCCGGGCTGGCCATCGTGCTCGTGGTGATGGGCTTCAACCTGGTAGGGGACGCTCTGCGCGACGCGCTCGATCCGCGCGCGGTGCGCTGAGAGGCTCGGGCCCGTATCACAGCGAAGGCCTAGCGCACGCAGGCAAGCCCCTGCTCCCTGATGTCGCGCATGCGGGCCGGTCCGATGCCCGACACGCGCTCTAGCTGATCGACGCGCGTGAACGGTCGCAAAGCCTCGATCGCCCGCGCGCGCTCGGGACCGATGTGGATGATGTCCTGGAGGCGCCCGAGGCTAGCGCTGTTCAGGTCGACGCAGCCGACCGACGGCGCCGGAGCCGGTGCGGCCGCTGGCGGAGCCGTCGGTGAAGCCGCGGGTGGCGGCGGCGGTGTGCCCCTCACTCCCGGCGACTCGCGCTCCGTGCTGACCTCGTAGCTTCCATCGCTCTCGGCTTGCACGCGCACGTGGCCGTGGAGGTCGGTGCGGAAGACCGTCGCCCCGACCGCTGCGTAGCGCTGCAGCACCTCGGCATGCGGATGCCCGTAGGCGTTGTTCGCGCCGGCGCTGACCACCACCACCTCCGGCTGTAGGCGCGCCAGAGCCGCTTCCGTGTCGCCGTTGGCCGACCCGTGATGCGAAGCCTTGTGGACCTGCACCTGCGCGAACGCCTCCGGCACGGTGGAGAGCCACCAGTCGAACTGGCGCGGCTCCGCGTCGCCGGTGAGGCTCGCGCGGAACTCGCCGTACTCGATCATCACGCCGACGCTGTTGTCGTTGTGGCCCCACGAGCTGAAACCCGGAACCGGGAGCACGTGAAGGGTCACCTCACCTAGTGAGATCCGTCGCTCCCCCGGCTCGAGGAGCTGCGACCCGGCAGCGAGGACCGCGTCGAGCAACCGCTCGTACACCAAGGTGGTGTGCGGGATGCCGTTGTCGAGGAAGAACCTGGGCCGGTACGCGTCGACGATCTCGACGAGCCCGCCGATGTGGTCGGCGTGCGCGTGACTGGCGACAACGAGGTCGACGCTCTCAACCCCCACCGAGCGCAGGTGCTCGAGCGCGGTCCTCGGGCTCCGCCCACCGTCGTAGACGACGACCTGCCCGGCCGGCGCGCGCACGAGCACGGCGTCGCCCTGGCCGACGTCGATGAAGTGCAACTCGAGTTGGGCTAGCGCGAGCGACCAGGCGAGGAACGCCGCCGCCGTGAGCAGCGCGCCGAGCCTCAACCGCATCAGAGCTCCAAGTCACCTGCGGGTGCGCGCGGGATACGCTCGCGCAGCTCGGTGACCTCCTTCAACCGGGCGGCGGTGGCTTCGGCATCGATGCGGAACTCGATGCTTGCCGTCGCGCCGCGAAGCTCGGTGCGAACCGTTAGCAGGTCGGCTTCCTTCGCGTCCGTCGGTAGCCAGGACGCGGGGATCTCGACCAGGGTCCCGTCGGGCAACTCGAGGCGGGCGACACCATCCGTGACGGAGTCGATCGTCAGGTACTCACTCATGACCACTCCCTGACGCCACCATACGGAACACGGGCGGAGTCGTCGAGGGGATCAGGGCGCGTGAAGGCGGACCACGCCGCTCAGGTTCCCGCGCCAGCCTTGTGCAGGACCTCACCGCGGTGGACGATGCCGGCCACGCGCGGCACGTCGAGGAGGAAGACGATCCCCTTGCCCGGCTGGTCGAGCTGACCCGCCGACACCATCGCGTCCAGCACGGCCTCGGAGACGTCGAGCGGCACCAGGACGAGCATCACGTCCTTCTCTGGCTCGATCGGAACGCCCAGGAACTTGGCTCCCTCGTGCACTCCGGTACCGCGGCCGCGGATGATGGTGGCGCCCTCGGCCCCGGCCTTCTTGGCGGCCTCGACCAAGGGCGTGCAGCGACCCTGCGAGACGATCGCGACGAGCAGCTTGAAGCGGATCTTGTCAGGCATACGGTTCCCTTCGGCGCAGCGACACGCTGAGCGCTAGCATGGTGACTATCGGTCCGAGCGCGATGATGCCGACCACCCCGAAACCGAGGGCGCCCACGTCCTCGCCCCACAACGCGATCGCCAGGCCGGTGGTGAGGGGGAGGACGAAGTTCACGGCCACCGGACCGGTGGCGACGGCGCCCGCATCGTACGCCGCGGGCACCATGTCGCGTGGGGTGAGCAGGGTGAGCACGATGGCGAGCGCGTAGCCCGGCACGAGCACCGTCCAGAGTGGCAGTTCGTGGGCTATGCGCAGCACCGCCACCGCCACCGCGATACCCACCCCGAGCGCCACCGCTCCCGAGATCAGGCGCTTGCGCAGCGAGCCCGCGGAGACCTCGTCGATCTCGTACGCCAGGATGCGCACGGCGGGCTCGGCGAACGCGACGGCCGCCCCCAACACGAGTGCGACACCGACCACCGCGACCAGGTGCGCTCTCGCGAGCA
The DNA here is from genome assembly GCA_007122815.1 of Trueperaceae bacterium. Lineage (GTDB taxonomy): Bacteria > Deinococcota > Deinococci > Deinococcales > Trueperaceae > CSSed10-48. Next base: position 4,484 of record SKSV01000269.1, read on the forward strand.
GTTCGCCGATCGCGACGCCCATCGGTATCAGACTCAGCTTCGCTCCGACTATGAAGAAGAAGAAGCCAAGCATCGCCATGAGCACCCCGGTGGCAACCACGCGCGGCTGGTTGATGGAGCGGCGCAGCACCACGAACTGGAAGAAGGCGATCAGCGCCAGCACCGGCAGCGTGGCCTCGATCACCTCGAGGGCGCCCTCGACCAGCAGCCCGAACAGGTCGACGCTCACGCCGGTCCCCGCACGAGTCCCCAAACCAGCACCACCAGCACCGGACCCACGGACCCGATCGCCATGAGGCCGAAGCTGGCGCGCATGCGGCTCCCGTCGCCGAGCACCGATGCTATGCCTACGCCGAGCGCGATCAGGAACGGCACCGTCATCGGACCGGTGGTGACCGCACCAATGTCGAAGGCTTGCGTGACGGTGGTCTCGTCGGCCACCACCGAGAGGACCATGGCGAGAGCGTAGCCGGGGATGAGCGCGTAGTGGATGGGCCACGACAGCGCGATGCGCAGAAGCGCCACGACCCCGAAGACGCCCAAACCAAGCGCGGCAGCGGCGATGAGCGCGGTGCGGTTCACCGCGTCGCCGAACACCTCCTCGATCTGGAAGGTGAGCAGTCGCACGTCTGGCTCCGCGACGGTCAGGACGATGCCGAGCAGCAGCCCGAACACCAGGAGCGGGCGCAGCGCGCCGCGCTCGATGAAGGCCGTGCCGATGGCCTGCCCGAGCGGTAGGAGCCCCAGCTTCGCGCCTTGGATGAAGAGCACGAAGCCGAGCACGGTGAGCAGGAGCCCGAGCAACACCAGGCCGAACTCCTCCCACGGGAGGCGCAGGAAGAACGCCTGGGCCAGGAGCATGAAGACGATCGCGGGTGCGAGCGACAGGATGGTGTCCTGGAGCTCGCGACGGAAGTCGCCGAAGCTCACGCTTCACCCGCCAGGTACGTCACTGCTGCGGCGGCGTACAGGCGCGCCGCTCGCACGAGGTCGCGTGTGCGCACGAACTCGTCCACCTGGTGGGGGATCGTGCGGTCGCCCGGCCCCACCGTGACTATCGGCACGCCTGCGCTGGCGCGCAAGAAGGTGCCGTCGGTGGCTCCGGGCACGCCGCCGTAGCGAGCGGGAGACTCGAAGACCAGCGGGTAGGCATCCTCGAGCGCACGCACCAGCGGGTCGTCCGCGGGGGTCTCCGTCCAGGGGCGGCTCTCGAACCAGTCGAGTTCGATGGTGAGTCCCGGCATGCCGCCCTGCACCTCGTCGGCGTCCGCCCGCAGGCGGCAGTGGATCCCGTCGTGGTCCTGGCCCGGCACGGTGCGTACGTCGAGGGCCGCGTAGGCCTCGTCGGGCATGACGTTAAGCTGCGCCGCTCCGCTGACGGGGGCGCGCACGATGGTGGGCGTGAGCCAGGGCAGCCCGAGGTGCTCGTGTGGGCCGTGCCGCGCCTGCTCGGCCTGCTGCAGGCGCTCGACGGCGGCGAGGAAGCGGGTCAGGCCGACGATGGGGTTGACGCCCGCGTAGGGCATGGCGCCGTGTGCCATGACGCCGCGCACGTGCACGTGCAGCCGCATGGCGCCCTTCTGGACCAGGCAGAGCTCGTGCTCCTCGGGCTCGCACACGATCGCGCCGTTTACGTCGGCGGCCCAGCCGCGAGCGATGAAGTCCTTGATGCCGAGCATCATGCCTTCCTCGTCCACCACTACGGCGAGCCGTACCCTGCCGGTGAGGTCGGGGCAGGTGCGGCGCAGCGCCTCGAGCGCGGCGATCGCGGCGGCGACCCCGCCCTTCATGTCGGCGCTGCCAC
>SKSV01000361.1 GCA_007122815.1 Trueperaceae bacterium
CATGTCGACCTGGCTGGGGCACTCGGCCTTGCAGGCCTTGCAGGCCAGGCAGAGCTCCAGCGCGCCCATCACCTCGTGGCTGGTGAGCCCGCCCGGCAAGCGGCCGGTGAGCGCGTCGCGCAGCAGGTTGGCGCGCCCGCGGGTGCTGTGCTCCTCGTCGCGCGTCGCCATGTACGAGGGGCACATGGTGCCGACGCCCTCCTTGCGGCAGGCGCCGACGCCCGAGCACATCTCCACCGCGCCCATGAACCCGTCCTGGTCACTGAAGTCGAGCACGGTGGGCAGCTCCACGTGCGGGTAGTCGACTCCGTAGCGCAGGTTCTCCGTCATGGGCGGCGCGTCGACGACCTTGCCGGGGTTCAGCAGCCCGAGTGGGTCGAAGGAACGCTTGAGAGCCTGGAAGTCTGAGTAGAGGACATCTCCGAAGAGCTCGCGGTTCTTCTCGGAGCGGATCAGGCCGTCGCCGTGCTCGCCTGACCAGGAGCCGCCGTAGCGCTTGACGAGCGCGAACACCTCGTCTGAGATGTTGCGGTAGGCGGCGACCCCGGCTTCGCTCTTCAGGTCGAGGTGGGGTCGCATGTGGATCACGCCCACGGACGCGTGCGCGTAGAGCGACACCGGCGCCCCGTGCCGACGGCACACCTCGAGCACGGCGGGCACGTACGCAGCCAGGTGCTCGACCGGGATGGCGGCATCCTCGATGAAGGGCGTCGGCTTCGCTGCGCCCTTGACGGTGGCGTAGATGCCGAGGCCCTTGCGGCGGAAGTCGAGGATGTCGTGCTGCTCCTCGTCGCCGAGCGCCTCGTGGATCGCGTAGCAGCGTGCGGTGATGTCGCTGTCCGCACGAAGCGCAGCCAACCGCTCGCTCAGGACGCCGTCGTCGGGCCCGTCGAACTCCACCGCCAGCACCGCGGCGGGCTCGCCGCGCAACCAGCCGAGGAGCGGCGTCAACGCGGGGTTGCGCCGCCCGAGGTCGAAGAGGTCGCGGTCCATGATCTCGACCGCTGAGGGGCCGTGCCGGTTGATGAACGGAACCGCCTCCAGCGACGCCACCAGCGTGTCGAAGTGCAGCATGGCGAGGCAGCGCCGAGCGGGAACGGGGTGCAGCTTCAAGGTGACGTCGAGGATCAACGCCAGCGTGCCCTCGCTCCCGCAGACGAGCTTGGAGAGATCCAGGGGGCGGCCGAAGGCGAGCTCGTCGAGGTTGTACCCACCGACGCGCCGCATGACCTTCGGGAAGCGCGCCGCTATCTCGTCCTCGTGTTCATCCAAGATGCGCTTGACCGTCCGGTACGCCTCGCCCTCGATGCCCTTCCGGCCCAGCTTCTCGGCCAGAGCCTCGCCCTCTAGGGCGCGCAGTTCGGTGACGCTTCCATCCGCCAGCATCACCGTCATGGCCAGCACCTGGTCGACCGTCTTGCCGTACTTGATCGAGCGGGTGCCGGCGGAGTTGTTGGCGACCATGCCGCCCACGGTCGCCCGGTCGGTGGTCGCCACGTCGGGCGTGAACTGCAGACCGTGCGGCGTCAAGAGGGCGTTCAGGTGATCGCGCACGACCCCTGGCTCCACCCGCGCGGTGCGTGCGCTCACGTCGATCTCCACCACGTCGCACATGTGCCTGGAGAAGTCGATGACGACGGCTTCGGCGACGGCCTGACCCGCCAAGCTCGTGCCGCCACCGCGCGGTAGGACCGCGACGCCCTCCTGCGCGGCGATCTCCATGATGGTTCGCACGTCTTCTCGATCACGCGGGAAGACCACCCCGTGCGGAGCGATCTGGTACGGGCTGGCGTCCGTGGCGTACAGCGAGCGAGCGACCGGATCGAAGCGGACCTCGCCGCGCAGCCTCTCGCGCAGTATGCGCTCCAGACGCGCGCCGGGCTCGGGGTATCGCGGCATGCGGCAGTATGGCACGCCGCTCCGGCACCCCCGTGAAGCCCTAGATCGAGTCTCCGGTAGGAGCGACCCGGCCCTTGCCCAGCAGGTCCGCTACGGCTCGAGCCGCCTCCTCCGGCGGCAGCGCCTCGATGAAGGTAGCCAGGCTCTCGAGCGCGTGACGCGCCACGAGCGCCGCGCGGAGACTGGGCGAGTCGTAGGGATCGACGCGGAGACCCGCCCTGGCGCGGCCGCGCTCGTCGAGGAGGTCGAGCTCCGTCAGCACCCTCCGCAGCCTCTCCGCCAGCTCGTCCCGCCACGGCCAGGGTCGACCGCGCTTGCTCAGCACGAAGGCTCGGCGCGCGTCGCTCACGCGTGGGAACGCTGCCGCCAAGCGCCTGAGCTGGCTGGGACCGGACTCCCCCAGGTCGAGGTAGACGTCCTCATCGCTGCCGAGCGCGCTGCTGAGCGGAGCGAGAGGAGCGCCCTCGCTCGGCTCGATCGCGCGCACCACCGTGACTCCCTCTCCGTGTTGCTGTGGTGAGCCTATGTGGAGCCTGCCGTTGGTACCGGCGCCCCTCAGGGCGACGCCACCCGAACGCGCCAGGCCCCGGATGCGGAGCTCCACGCTGGTGCGCTCGCGGAACGTCGAGGTCGTCACGGTCGCCAAGCCGACGCCTGACTCGCCTGCCCGCCAGCGCTCCGCCAGGTGCCCGAGACCCCAGCCCACCGCGCGCACGCCCTCCAGGCTGGTCTGGAGATGCTTGCCCGCCTGGCCCATGGAGCGCACTCGGTCGAGGCGCGAGGCCAGCGCGAAGAGCGGCTCCTCGTGCCCGACGCCGTAGGGCTCCAGCGCCTGCAGGGCTGAGTGGAGGTCGGCGTCGACCTGGCTCGGGTGCAAGAGCGCGTCAGCGGTGAGGCTCGGTGGGGGTACCGCGACTTCGGAGACGTGAGCGCAGACCGCTTCGCGGAACGCCTCGAAGCGGGACTCGTCGAGGCTGAAGCCGGCCGCTGCGGCGTGCCCGCCCCAGCGGACGAGGTGCTCGTGCGCGGCCTGTAGCGCCGCTACCGCCGAGAGGCCCTCCGGAGCGCGCACGCTCCCCTTACCCTTCGCGACGACGAACACGGGCTTGTGGTAACGCTCGAGCAGTTGGCTCGCCACGATGCCCATCACCCCCGGATGCCACTCGGGGTGGCGCAGTACCAACGCCGGCGAGTCGTCGGCCATGACCTTGGCCTGCTCGAACATGCTCTCCTGGAGGCGTCTCCGCTCCTCGTTGAAGCTCTCGAGCAAGGTAGCCAGCACGCGCCCGCGGCGCTCGTCGTGCGTCAGGAGCAACTCGAGCGCCACGTCGGCTCGCCCCAACCGGCCCGCGGCGTTCAGGCGCGGGCCGAGCACGAAGGCGACGTGCCGCGCGGTGAGCGGCTCCCGCAGCTTGCTGAGGGCGACGAGCGCCCTGAGGCCCGGGCGCTCGGAGTCCGCTAGGCGCTCGAGTCCCTCCCTCACCAGGGACCGGTTGTGCCCGAGCAGCGGTGCCACGTCGGCGATGGTGCCGATGGCAGCCAGGTCGGTCAGCGCGGACGGGGGCTGGAGCCCTAGCAGCTCGTGGAGTGCCCACAGCAGGTGGTACGCCAGCCCCGCGCCGGTCATGCCTGGTGCGGCGTCGCGTGGGTGGACGACGAGGGCGTCAGGCAAGGTGGAGCCGCTCAGGTGGTGGTCGGTGACGATCACGTCGAGCCCCGCCGCGCGCAGCGCCGCGATCTCCTGCACGTCGCCGATGCCGCAGTCCAGGGTCACGAAGAGGTCGGCCTGGGCAGCGTGCTCGGGAACGCGGGCGCGGCTGATGCCGTAGCCGTCGCTGAGGCGATCGGGGACGAAGGGCGTGACGCGTGCTCCTAGCGCGCGCAACCCGAGCGTCATCAGCGCCGTCGCGGTCACCCCGTCGGCGTCGTAATCGCCGTGCAGGAGCACACGTTCGCGGCGCTCGAGCGCCACGGCAAGGCGCTCCGCCGCAGCTCGCAACCCGGGCACGGGAGCGAGAGTCAACGGCGCGGCGAGCTGCTCGACCACCCGCTCGCGCAACCCCCGCGCCCACACCGTCGAGGCCAGCAGTGGATGCACCCGAAGCTCCTCGACGAGGCGTGCCACCTCGCTCAGCGGGGCGGGCGAGCGCACGCTGTAGGCCGTCTCGGGTGCTGCGATCATGCTGCGCGAGCGCTCAGGGGCGCGCACCGGCGCACCTGGCTCGGGGCTCACAGGTAATCGCTGGGGTCGTCGCCGTGCCGTCCACCGGTGCCGTCTCTAGGGTCGGCGCGGTCCGGGATCACCGCGGTGCGGTCTGGGCCAGCGCGGTCGGGTTCGAGCTGGTCCAGGAGCCTATCGCGCTCGGTGCGCAGGCTGGTCAGTTTCCGCTCCAGCCGCCAGGTTCGGATGCGTGCCGGCAGCCACCCCACGAACCAGGCCACCACGATCGCCACCGCCACGACCACCGAAGCGGGCATGGAGATCAGCCCCGGCAAGCTCACGTTCTCGGGGTTGGCGGCGTGGAAGACGGTGACGTAGGCGGCTAGGAGCACGAGAGCGACGACCTGCGCGACCCGGATGGCTTTCACGGCGACCTCCGGCATCCAGTCTACCGCGCGCTCGGCCTCGCTCGCGATCCCGCGTCGGCGCGGTGCGCGCTCGCGCTGTGCGCGCTCGCGCTCCCGCGCCGGCGCCGTGCGCTCCTTCGCTATGCTCGCGTGCGCTGTTCGCAACGAGAACCCCGACAGCGAGGCCATCGCTTACACTGCAGGGCCATGTCGCGCGCGACCATCCAGACTCCCGGCCCGGACCAGTCGCCTCCTCGCACCAAGGTGCTGGCGGCGATGTCGGGCGGCGTCGACTCGTCCGTGGCTACCGCGCTGCTCGCCGAGCAGGGTTTCGACGTGCTCGGCGCGATGCTGCGGTTCTGGCCCGACGACCGGCCCGAAGGTGCCTTCGACGTCTGCTGCAGCCCCGAAGCCGCCTTCGACGCGCGCCGCATCGCCGACAAGCTCGAGGTGCCCTTCTACCTTCTCGACGCGCGCGAGCTCTTCCAGGAGATCGTCGTCGACCCGTTCGTGCCGAGCTACCAGGCCGGCCAGACCCCCAACCCCTGCGTCTGGTGCAACCGCCACGTCAAGCTCGGCGACACCGTGGCGCGCGCCCAGCGGCTCGGGTGCAGCTTCGTGGCCACCGGCCACTACGTCCGACGCGTCGACGGACCACTCGGGGTCGAGCTGCATAGAGGCGTCGACGACGACAAGGACCAGACCTACTTCCTGTGGGCCCTGCCGCGCAGCGTCCTGCCTTACCTCCTCTTCCCACTCGGCGAACTCACCAAGGACGAGGTGCGCCAGCAGGCGGTGCAGCGCGGGCTCTCGGTCGCTTGGAAACGCTCCTCGAGCGGGCTCTGCTTCGTGCCGGACACCGTCAAGGCGTACCTGGAGGAGCGCCTCGAGAGCCGGCCCGGACCCGTCGTCGACGTCAGCCAGGACGGCGCCGTGGTGGGTGAGCACGACGGGGTGGCGTTCTACACGATCGGTCAGAAGAAGGGTCTCGGGCTGTGGAAGTCGCACCTCGAGCGCTTCGTTGTCGACCTCGACGCGAAGAGCAACACCGTAGTGGTAGGGACCCGAGAGGACTGCAGCTGGAGCGCGCTCGAAGCTGACCGCGTGAACCTCCTGTGCCACGAGAGCGAGCTCCCGACGCGGGTGCTGGCGCAGGTGCGCTACCGGCAGGCGCCGCAACCCGCCAGCCTCGAGCGGCTCTTGGAGGAGCGCGTGCGGCTGCGCTTCGACGAGCCGCAGTTCGCCGTGACGTTGGGACAGTCGGCGGTGTTCTTCGACGGCGAGCGGCTCTTGGGGGGAGGCGTAATCGCCTCGCGAGGCGACGGCGAGGGCTAGACTAGCCGGCAGAGGAGGCCACTGTGACGAGCATCATCGTTCTCGTGATCCTGGGTGCGCTGGTCCTGTTCGCGATCAACGTCTACAACCGGATCATCACCCTGGAGAACCGTTACCAGAACGCCTGGAGCCAGATCGACGTCCAGCTCAAGCGCCGTGCCGACCTGGTGCCCAACCTGGTCGAGACGGTGAAGGGCTACGCCGCCCACGAACGCGAGGTGTTCGACAACGTCGGCAAGGCGCGCGCCGCGATGGCCGGAGCGAAGAACATCGACGAGTCAGCCGAAGCGGCCAACATGATGAGCGCCGCACTCGGGCGGTTGTTCGCGATCTCCGAGGCTTACCCGGAGCTCAAAGCGAACGAGAACTTCCGCGTCCTGCAGGAGGAACTCTCCAGCATAGAGAACAAGATCGCTTACGCGCGGCAGTTCTACAACGATGCGGTGCTGCAGTTCAACACCACCATCACCACCGTTCCCGGC
>SKSV01000324.1 GCA_007122815.1 Trueperaceae bacterium
AACTCGAAGCCGCGGTGCGGGCCGCCGACGTGATCAGCGTCGCGACCACCGCGCGGGAGCCGCTCGTGCTCGGCGCGTGGCTCTCAGCGCGTCAACACCTGGACCTCGTCGGCGCGTTCACACCGGAGATGCGCGAGAGCGACACCGACGCCATACGCAAGTGCGACGTGATCGTCGACCAGCGCGCCGCAGCCCGCCTCGAGGCGGGCGACCTGCACGCCGCGGCTGCCGAGGGATGGTCCTGGGACGACGTTGCCGGCGACCTGCACGAGGTGCTTCGGGGCGCCTTCGAGCGGCGCGAGGGTCGAGCGACGCTGTTCAAGTCGGTGGGGCTCTCCTTCGAGGACCTGGCGGTAGCCAAGCTGCTCGCCGAGCCCGAGGGCGAACGGCGAAGCTCGGCCGGGAAGTCGTAGCCTAGGTTGTGATCGATCGTTACAGCACTCCGGAGATGCGCGCGCTCTGGAGCGAGGCGCACACCTACCGGACCTGGCTCGAGGTCGAGCTCGCCGCGCTCGAGGCGTGGGAGGAACTCGGTGAGGTACCCCCCGGCACGGCCGCCAGGCTGCGCGCCGCCACCGAAGCCGAACCGCTGGACGACACCTTCGCAGGGCGGGTGGCCGAGCTGGAGGCCCTCACCCGCCACGACATCGTCGCCTTCACGCGGGCGCTGACCGAGCTCCTGGGCGAGGACGCCCGCTTCGTGCACCTGGGCCTCACCTCCACGGACGTTGTCGACAGCGCGCAGAACCTGCGCCTGCGCGAGGCGCTCGTGCTGATCCTCGCCGACGTGAGAGGGCTCCGCGCGGAGGTCAGGCGGTTGGCGGTGGAGCACAAGCACACCCCGTGCGTCGGGCGCACGCACGGAATCCACGCCGAACCGATGACCTTCGGCCTGAAGTTCCTGAACCTCTACGCCGCGTTGGGCCGCGACCTGGCTCGCCTGGAGCGCGCCCGAGAGGCCATCTCGGTGGTCATGCTGTCGGGATCGGTCGGTACCTACGCCCACGTGCCGCCCCCCGTCGAGGCGAGCGTGGCGAGGCGCTTGGGCCTGCGCGTAGATCCCGTCACGAACCAGACCGTCGCCCGCGACCGGCATGGTGAGCTGCTCGCTGCCTTGGCGCTGCTCGGCACCAGCATCGAACGCATCGCGTTGGAGGTCCGGCACCTGCAGCGCAGCGAGGTGCGCGAGGCCCAAGAGGGGTTCGCGCGCGGGCAGACGGGCAGCAGCTCGATGCCGCACAAGAAGAACCCGATCGCCTCGGAGAACCTCACGGGAGTGGCGAGGCTGCTGCGCTCGCAGCTGCAAGCCGCGCTCGAGAACGTGGCGTTGTGGCACGAGCGGGACATCAGCCACTCCTCCGCCGAGCGGGTGGTGCTGCCCGACGCCACGACCTTGGCGAGCTACGCCACGCGGCGTTGCACGCGGGTGCTGCGCGACCTCGTGGTGTACCCCGAGCGCATGCTGGAGAACCTCGACGCCCTCCACGGGCTCATCTACTCTCAACGTGTCCTGCACGCCCTGATCGAGGGCGGCATGATGCGCGAGGAAGCCTACGAGGTGGTGCAGCGCAACAGCCTGGCCTCCTGGAGCTCGGGACGCCACCTGCGCGAGCTGCTCGCGGCAGATCCAAGCTGCTCCCTGAGCGCCCGCGAGCTCGAAGCAGCCTTCGACCCCGGCTGGTACCTGCGCTTCGTGGATCACGTCTACGGGCGCTTCGGTCTGTAGCCCCGCTGGTGTAGCATCGCAGGCGTGAACGTGCGCCCCGAGCCCCGCGAGCTGCTCTACGAGGGCAAGGCGAAGCAAGTCTTCGCCTGCGACGACGCCGACCTCGTGATCGTGCGCTACAAGGACGACGCCACCGCCTTCAACGCGCAGAAGCGCGGCAGCGTCGCCGAGAAGGGGGTCGTCAACAACGCCGTCGCTGCGATGCTCTACGCTGAGCTCGAGGCCTACGGCGTGCCTACCCACTTCCTCGAGCAGCTCTCCGCGCGCGAGCAGCTCGTGCGCCGCTTGACGATCGTGCCCGTCGAGGTGATAGTGCGCAACCGCGCGGCTGGCACCTTCTCCTCCCGCTACGCGGTGGAGGAGGGGTTCCTGCTCGACCCCACGGTCATCGAGTGGTGCTACAAGTCCGACGCGCTCGGCGACCCCCCCCTCAACACCGCCACCGCCGTCGCACTGGGGCTCGCCGACGAGGCGCAGCTCGAGGCGATGTTCGACCACGCCGCCGACATCAACGACTACCTCAGCGCACGCTTCGGCGTGGCTGGATTGGAGCTGATCGACTTCAAGCTCGAGTTCGGCATCGACGCCGCCGGCGAACTCCGCCTCGCGGACGAGATCAGCCCCGACACCTGTCGGCTGTGGGACCTCGAGAGCGGGGAGCGACTCGACAAGGACCGCTTCCGCCGCGACCTCGGCGGCGTCGAGGAGGCCTATCAGGAGGTTTGGCGGCGCCTGCGCGAGAGCCAGGGCCGACCGCTCGACCTGCCTGAGCACGATGACTTCGAGCATGAGCACGAGAGGCTCGACGGTGAGGACTCGGAGGGACTCGATGCCCTCGACGCCGCCCTGCCGAGACCTGGAGACTGAGATGGCCGAACTCGAGAGCGCCGTGGCCGAGAACGAAGAGCGCCAGTTCGACGCCGTGGTCCACGTGATGCTCAGGCGCTCCATCCTCGACCCTCAGGGTCGGGCGGTGCAGGCCACCCTGGCACGGCTCGGGCACGGCAACGTCAGCGACCTGCGCGTGGGCAAGCGCGTCGAGCTGCGCCTGCGCGGAACGCGTGCCGAGGTCGAGGCGCAACTCGAGCGCATCGCCTCCACCGTGCTCTCCAACCCCGTGATGGAGGACGTGCGGACCGAGCTGACCGAAGCAGGTAGCGCAAGCGACTCATCGGCCCGGCATGCATAGGCGGGAAACGACCCTCACGACACCAGACGGGCTAGACCTGGTCGCGCGTAGTTGGGGAGTCGAGCGGCCGGCGGCCGCCAGCGTCCACATCCTGCACGGTCTCGGGGAGCACGGCATGCGCTACGAGCGCCTCGCGGCCGCCCTCGTCGAGGCCGGCTTCACCGTGCACGGCCACGATCACCGAGGCCACGGTGCTTCCCAGGGAGAGCGTGCCAGGATCCCGTCGCTGGACACGCTGATCCAGGACGCGGTGCTCGTCATCGAGCACCTCGGCCTGCCAGAGCGAGGCCGCTGGGCGCTCTTCGGTCACAGCCTCGGAGGCGTGATGGCGTTGAGGGCGCTACAGACCGGCGCGCTCGACCCCGACGCCCTAGTCCTCTCTTCACCCTACCTGCGGCCCGCTAGACCGCCCCACCCGAGCCTCCTTCGGCTGCTAAGAGGCATCGCTCGCGTGATCCCCGGGCTGCCCTTGACCCGACTCGACCCAGAAGCGATGTCGCGCGACCCGATCGAGGTGGCGGCCTACCGCGACGACCCCGCCAACTACCATCGGAGGGTCCGCCTGGGCACCGCCGCGGCCCTGGTCGCCGCCGGCGAGGCGGCGCTAGCGCCGAGCGCGCCGGTACTCGCTCTCCCCACCCTGGCGCTACACGGATCCGAAGACCGCATCGCAGACCCCGCTGCAACGCGCGAGCTCGCCGAACGCAACCCCGGTCTCACTCATCACGAGGAACCCGAGGGCCATCACGAGCTCTTCAACGACACCTGCCGGGAGTTCGTGACCTCCGAACTGGTGCGCTGGCTCAGGGTGCGTCTCGGCCTGACCGGCTGACGCGGAGCAGCACGAACTTCAGGTAACGCCCCTCGGGGAAAGCCAGCGGTACCGGGTGATCGACCCCGTGACCGGACTCGTGTATCACCTGCGCCCACACCCCCGCCTCCGCAGCCGCCTCCGCGACCACCGACCTGAACGCCTCGGCCGAAACCTGCGCCGTACAAGACGCGCTCGCCAGCAAGCCACCGTCGGGCAGGGCCGAGAGCGCCGCCGCGTTCAACCGCCGGTACGCCCTGAGAGCCGCGTGCCGCTGGCCCTTCCGACGCGCCAGCGAGGGGGGATCGAGCACGATGAGGTCCGAGCCGCGCAAGGCAGGGTGCGAGAAGGCCGCCTGCGGATCGCTCAACACGTCCAGTTCGAGGATGCCGTGGCGCTCGCCGGCGCCCCCACCGATGGCGTCGGAGTTCGAGGCGACGTTGCGAGCCGCGTCGCGCAGCGCGGCAGCGGCGACGTCGACGTCCACCGCGCGCCGAGCCCCGCCGGCCAGGGCGTACACCGAGAACGCCCCGGTGTACGCGAAGAGGTTGGCCACGATGCGCCCGCGAGAGTGATCGCGGAGCGAGGCGCGGTTGCCGCGATGATCGAGGAACAGCCCGGTCTTCTGGCCCTCGAACACGTTGGCGAGGAAGCGCAGACCGTTCTCGCTTACGCTCAGCTCCGGCTGCGGCCGCTCACCCCAGAGCGCCCTCGTCGGCCGCCCCGCCCTGCCTGCGATCAGCACGCCCTCTAGAGGCAACACCCTGGTGAGCGCCGACACTGTCTCGCGCAGCAGCTCCGCCGCCTCGCTCCCCTCGAGCCGGTACCCCTCGGCGTACGTCTGCACCACCGCGAAGCGGCCGTAGCGGTCGACGGTCAAGCCAGGCAGGCCGTCACCCTCACCGTTCAGCAGGCGGTAGGCGTCCGTGCCCGAGCGCTCCAGGCCCTCGCGCAGGTCCAGCGCTCGCTCCACCGCGGCGGTCACCCAAGCGCCGTCGGGTCGCTCCAGCACGTCCCGCCGCCGCGCGCGCCTGAACGCGCGCGTGAACAGGCGCACGGCGATGGCGCCGCGCTCAGACCAGAGCCCCACCGCCTCCGTCGATCCCGCCTCGACGCGCACCCAAGAACCGTCCGCGAGGTCGACGTCCTGGGGCACGTGATCGCGGTAGACCCACGGATGGCCCGCGCCGATCGAGCCCGCCAGACGTGCTGGGAGAGACAGGGTCGGGAGGCTCATGCCGGTCATCATCCCAGACGCAGCGCCGCCGTGAGCGTCAGCCGGCCAGCCCAGCCAAACGCTTCGCGAGCTCCAGCACCTCGTCGAACATCACCTCCGTCAAGCGGCCGGTGTTCGTGTTCTGGAAGGAGACGTGGTAGCTGTCCAACAGGGGTGGGGGCGCGGCCCCGGGTTCCGCAGCGAGGCGATGCACGGCGCCGTGCGCGAAGGGGTACCGCGACAGCCTCAGGTCGAGCCCGCGCTCGCGGTAGTGCTTGAGCACCCCGTCGTGCGCGACCTTGCCCAGCGCGACGAGCACGCGCGCCTCGGGCAGGGAGTTCAAGTCCCGCGCCAACCAGGGACGGCAGGCATCTAGCTCCTGCGGTGTGGGCCTGTTGCCCGGCGGCACGCAACGCGCCACCGCGGTGATCCAGGTCCGATGCAGCACCAAAGCGTCGTCGCGAGCCAGGCTCCGCGGCGCGCTGGACAGGCCGGCCCGGTGAAGGGCCGGGTAGAGGAAGCCTCCGGAAGCGTCACCCGTGAACATCCTCCCCGTGCGGTTGCTGCCGTGCGCACCGGGCGCGAGCCCCACCAGCACGATGCGCGCCGACGCGTCCCCGAAGCCGGGCACCGGCGCGCCCCAGTAGTCCTCCTCGCGGTACGCGCGGCGCTTGCGCTGCGCCACCTCCTCACGGTGACGGGCCAAGCGCGGGCAGCGTCCGCAGCGCGCCAACTCGGGCGGGTACGGGTCGAAGCGCGACGCGTTCAGCGCTCGCCCCCGACGGTCGCCACCAGACGGTCCAGGGCTTCGTCCAGGGTGGAGCGCGACGTCGCCAGGTTCAGCCGCGCGAAGCCCTCACCCCCCGGCCCGAAGTCGTGCCCGGAGTTCAGCGCCAAGCGCCCGCGCTCCAGGAGCGCGCCGGCCGGGTCGTCCCCGAGGCCGGCCCCGCGCAGGTCAAGCCAGCTCAAGTACGTGCCCTGCGGAGGGTACGAGCGCACCTCGGGCGCCTCGCTCCCCAGGCGCTCCAGCAGGTGATCGCGGTTCGCGCGCAAGTACCGCAGCGCCGCCTCCAGCCACGCGTCGCCCTCCCGGTACGCGGCGATCGTGGCTGCCTGCGCCAGCACGTTCGCGCCCGGCAGGCGGTACCCCGCCAGCACCCTCACGCGCTCCAGCAGCTCGGCGTTCTCCGAGACCATGAAGGCGATCTTGAGTCCGGCCAGGTTGAACGCCTTCGTGGGACCGTACAGGGTCAGAGTGCGCTGCGACACCTCACGTGAGAGCGAAGCGAACGGAACGTGCTCGC
>SKSV01000334.1 GCA_007122815.1 Trueperaceae bacterium
ATTGGCTGACTCCGGCACGGATCGACTCGTTCACGCGCTTCACGCTCGACATGGCGGCCAGCGCCTTGACGGCCGCGCCCAACGCGCGGCTGTCGGTGAACCTGAGCCCTGCACAAGCGGTATCGCCAGAGACGCTGCGCACGCTGGACGGTCTGCCCCCGACGGTGTGCGAGCGGCTGGGCATCGAGATCACGAGCGCTTCGTGCGCGAGGCCTGCGAGCGCTTCGAGGTGGTGGTCGCCGACGGCGTCGAGGATCCGAACGCCAGCGAAGCTCTCGCGGAGTTGGGCGTGAGCCACGCTCAGGGTTTCGCCTGCGGACGCCCCAGACGCGATCTCGAAGGCGCCGTGCTGGACCGCCGGGTGGCCTTCGGCGCTGCTTTGCCCGGCCCCGCGCTCACGCCCGCGTCGACGTCGGAGTCGCGCGCCACCTTCAGGTCGGTGCGACCACCTGAGCCCTGATCGTCTTGGCCATGCTGAACGCCAGCGCCAAAGGCGCTGGGCTCGGTTCACCACGCGCCACCATGCGGACGACGGTGATGGGTCCGTCGAACGGGGCTCGCGCCACCAGCCGAACCGCCGTGCCTGGCACCAGGCCGTGCTCCGCCAGGTACCTCAGGACGGCGTTCTCCTGGTCGATGATCCGGGTGATGACGGCCCCTGCCCCGACCTCGAGGTCGCTCAGCGGTGCTCCCGGCGATGACGGCAGAGTGCCGTCGCGGCGCGGGATCGGGTCGCCGTGTGGGTCGTGCGTCGGCCTACCCAAGAGCGCGTCGACTCGCTCCTCGAAATCCTCGCTGATCACGTGCTCGAGGTGCTCGGCCTCCTCGTGCACCTCGTGCCAGGCGTACCCGAGAGCCTCCGCCAGGTACGTCTCGAGCAGGCGGTGGTGGCGTAGCGTCTCGAGCGCCACCTCACGTCCCGCGGGCGTGAGGCTGGCCCCGCGGTACTTCTCGTAGCTGACCAGGCGCAGCTCGGCGAGCTTCTGGAGCATGCCCGTGACGCTGGCAGAGCTGACCCCGACGGCGGCGGCGAGCTCTCGAGGCTTCACGTCGTCCTCACCGAGCTCGAAGAGCGCCTTGAGGTAGTCCTCCATCGCGTGGGTGACAGCCGGTCGCCGCCTCATGAGCCCCTGCCATGCTCGGCTGGCCCGGCCAGCGACACCTCGGCGACGACGCTGCCGTCGGCAGCCTGCGGGGCGCGAGGCGCCCTACGCCCAAGTGCCCGCGCAATGAGCCCGTGCCGCCCGAACAGCAGCGCCAGGAGCAGGAAGGCGCCGGTGGCGCTGGCCATGCTTCCGCCGACGGAGACGTCGTACGCTCGCGCGAGCGCGTAACCCGCCAGGCTCGATCCCACCGCGACGACGCAGCCGTACGCGAGCATCCGCCAGAGCCTGTCGGTGAGCAGGTAGGCCGTGGTAGGGGGCACGATGACGAAGGCCACGAAGAGGATCGCGCCGACGGCGTCGAAGGCGCCGACGGCGGTGACGCTCACCAACCCCAACAGGGCGTAGCCGACTAGCGTAGGACGCTTACCGAGCGCGGTCGCCAGGCCGGGATCGAAGGTCGCGAGCTTGAGCTCCTTGTACAGCAGCACCACGAACGCCAGGTTCACGGCGGTGATCACCAGCATCGTGAGCAGCGAGCGCGCCACTTCGAGCTGGCCCAGGCTCACCACGTCGAGCCAGGCGAAGGCGATCTCGCCGAGCAGCACCGCGTCGGTGTCGAGATGTACGTCGCGGGCGTAGAGGTTGATGAGCAGGACCGCTACCGCGAAGAGGGCCGGGAACACCAGGCCTATCGCCGCGTCCTGCTTGACCCTACGGCTGCGCACCAGCAAGTCGGTGGCCCAGACCGTCACCAGCCCCGCGAGCGCCGCGCCGACGACCTGCAGGGGCGTGTCCACGGTCCCCGTGAGCAGGTAGACCACCACGATCCCCAACAGCACGGAGTGGCTGATCGCGTCGCTGAGCATGCTCTCTCGCCGGAGCACCAGGAACGCTCCGAGGAGGGAGGCGGCGATGCCGACCAAGGCGCCGATGAGCATGATGGTGACGCTCGGCTGGTCGAGCCAGGCCTGCAGGGCGCTCATGTGCCGGCACCCGTTCGGTCAGCACCGTCGCGGGACCCGAAGGGTTCGAGCAGGTCCCGCGCCTGCTGTTGGCCTGCCTCGGTCAAGACCCAGTGGTCGCCCTCCTCGGGCATGTGCTCTACGCGCTCTACCAGCCCGCGTCGCTGCAGGCGCCCGAGCGCGCTGGCGCTGCCTCCGCGGTAGTACGTGTCCAGCATCCCCTGTTCACTGGGATAGCGCGGGTCGCCGTGGTCCTGAGCCAACTGGTAGAGGCCCAACAGCACCCGGTGCGCTCGCAGCGAGCGGCGCTCGGCGACGGCCTGCACTAGCTGCCAAGCGATCCCGCGCCCCGGGGCCAACAGCAGCGAAACAGCCACGAAGCCGCTCGCGACGAGGACGATGACGGGACCCGTCGCGAGGCCCCTGACCGAGGCCGAGAGGAGCGCCCCGGCCACGCCGCTCACGGCCCCGAACAGCGCCGAGAGCAGGACCATGCCTTCGAGCCGCTTCGCCCACTGGCGCGCCGCCGCGGCGGGGGCGATCACGAGTGCCACCATCAGGATCACCCCGACGAGCTGCAGGCCGATCACCACGGCCACCGCGATGAGCACCGTGAGGGCGAACTCGATGGCCACGACCGGTCGCCCGAGGCTGCGTGAGAAGTCGGCGTCGAAGGTCGTTACCTTCAGCTCCTTCCAACCCAACGCGACCAACAGCAGAGACGCGGCACCGACGCTGCCGATCAACCGCAGGTCGGCGGGTACCAGGGCCGCCGCCTGGCCGAACAGGAAGGCGTCGAGGCCCGCCTGAGCGGCGCCCTGGTGCCGCTGAACGTACGTGAGCAACACCGTGCCGAAGGCGAAGAAGAGGCTCAGTGAGACGCCGAGCGCGGCGTCTGTCTTCACCCTCGTGGTGCGCGTCAGCAGCAGCACCAGGAGCGCCGCCAGCGCCCCGCTCACGAGTGCTCCCGCCAGGATGGGCGCCAACTGCCTGGAGCCCGCAAGCAGGAAGCCCAGGCACACGCCCGGCAACGCCGCGTGGCTCAAGGTGTCGCCGAGGAGGCTCTGCTGCCGCAACACCGCGAAGCTCCCCAACACCCCGGCGACCGCTCCGACGAGCGCGGCTCCGAGCGCCACCGTGCGCACGGTGAAGTCACCGAGGAGCACCATCATCTCCACGCGCGATCCTCCCAGGTCGTCGCTCTCATGCTTCCGCGGTCTGCTCGAGCAGCACGACCCTTGGCCCGTAGGCCGCGCGCAGGTGCTCGGCGGTGTAGACCTCGCGCACCGGGCCCTGAGCGATCAACCGCACGTTCAGCAAGGCGAGCCAGTCGAAGTACGTCGCCACCGTCTGCAGGTCGTGATGCACCGCCACGACGGTCTTCCCGCGTCTCCGGAGGTCCTTGAACAAGTCCACGATCGCTCGCTCGGTGGTGGCGTCGACGCCGGCGAAGGGCTCGTCCATGAGGTAGAGGTCGGCGTCTTGCACGAGCGCGCGCGCCAGGAAGACGCGCTGTTGTTGCCCGCCCGAGAGCTGGCTAATCTGGCGCTCGGCGAAAGCGTCCATGCCGACCATGGCGAGCGCCTCGTGAGCCTCGTCGTCCTCGCGCTTGCCAGGCCGCCTCAGCCAGCCCAGCCGCCCGTAGAGCCCCATCGTGACCACGTCCAAGGCGGTGGTCGGGAAGTCCCAGTCCACCGAAGTGCGCTGCGGCACGTAGGCCACCCGGTGGCGTTGCTGCCGGTAGGGTCGTCCGAAGACGTAGACGTGCCCGGCTGCTGGTCGCAGCGCGCCGATGACGCACTTGAGCAGGGTGCTCTTGCCCGCCCCGTTCGGACCAACGATCGCTGCGAGAACGCCTGGGGGCACGTTCATGTCGACGTCCCAGAGCACCGCGCCGCTGGCGTAACTCGCGGTGAGGTCCTCCACGTGGAGCGCGAGCGAAGGCTCGTGGACGCCCTGTGCCGTGCTCAACGCTCGCTCCACCTCCTCGCCCATCCGTCCAGCGCCTCGGGCCAGGGCGCGCTTCGACCGCCGAGCGACGTGATCACTGTTTCGACGTTGTGCCTCACCATGCCCACGTACGTGCCCTCGGGAGTGCCGGCCTCGCCCATGGCGTCGCCGAAGAGCTCGCCCCCGATCACGACCTCGGCGCCGCGATCGCGCACCGCTGCCAACACGGCCTCGATCGTGCGGGGGCTTATCGTCGTCTCGACGAAGATGGCGGGCACACCCGTCTCCATGACGAGGTCCGCGGTCTCTCGGATGTCGGCGATGCTGGCCTCGGACTCGGTGCTGATGCCCTCTATCCCGGCCACCGCGAAGCCGTACGCGATGCCGAAGTAGGCGAAGGCGTCGTGAGGGCTGACGATCGTGCGCCACGCCGCGGGCACGCTGGCGGCGCTCTCGAGTGCCCACTCGTGCAGTGCGCCGAGCTCCGACGCGTACGTGTTGGCGCGCTCGGCGAACCCGTCGGCGCAGCCAGGCTGCAGCTCGCTCAGCACCTCCTCGACCACGCCGACGCCGAGGGCCCAGAGTTCGACGGCACCCCAGAGGTGCGGGTCGGTGCGCCCCGCGTACTGGTCCTCTCCCTCGAGCAGCGCGTCGCCGTCGAGCTCGTCGGCGATGCGTTCCGCCAGCGCCAGGGTCGGCACGCGTTGGCCGAGGCGCGCGAGCACCGCCCCCAGCTGACCCTCCAGGTCGAAGCCGTTGAAGACGATCAGTTCCGCGCGCGCGAGCCTGTCCACGTCGCCGGCGCTGGCGCGGTAGAGGTGCGGGTCGATTCCGGGCCCCATCAGGACGGTCACCTGCGCGCAGGGGCCTGCGACCTCGCGCACGATGTCGCCCACCATGCCCGTGGTCGCGACCACGTCGAGCACGGCATCTTGCTGGGCGACGGCGAGGTGGCTGAGCGAGATCGCGAGTACGAGTGCCAGCGCCAGCAACGCGCCGAGAGGCAACCGTCCGCTCGATCTGAGAGCCCGGTCGCTGGTCTCAGGATCCATCTGCTGGGCACTAAGACTTTTAGCCATAACGAAATCCAGGCTACGGCATACCGACATCATGGGTCAAGCTCGTTGCTCACCTACCCGGTGCCGCGATCCGGGCGGGGTACCTGCACCTCCTGCGGCCGCGCCGAGCGGGTAGCATCAGCCATGCCTGTGCGCTCAGGTGGACCGAGTTGCCCGAGGTTCCGCGCGTGAGCCTTCAGATGGCGCTGATCGCGGTCCTCTGGCTCGTCGGCGGCAGCGCCCTGGCGCTCGCGGGCGCCGTGTCGCAACGCAGCCACCTCCGGCGCAAGGTCTGGCTCGGTGCGATCCTGATCGCCAGCGCCCTGTACGCCTTCGGGTACGGGCTGGAACTGGCTGGTGACACGGTCTCCTGGGTGTTCGCCACGTACTACTTCCAACACCTAGCCATAGTCGCTGCACCGGTGTTGATCGTCCTGGCCGCGGCCGACGTGGGCAGGCAGCCGCGCCTCGCCTCGCGCCCACTCGTGGCGGTGATGTCGGCCGTGTCACTACTCACCTTGGCCCTCGTCTACACGAACCCGCTGCACGACCTCTACCACGCGAACCCCAGGATGGTCGCGAGCGGCCCCCTCACCGTCATCGAGTTCGATGCGGGGCTCTGGTACAAGGTGTTCCACGTCTACCTCGGTGCCGCGCTCCTCACCGCGAACTTCGTGCTCTTCAACGCGTGGTCGAGAGCGCCCAGGCAGAGCGTGCACCGCGGACAGGTGGCGAGCGTAGCGCTCGCCACGTTGCTGCCCTGGCTCGGGAGCCTCGTGTACCTCTCCGGTGCCCTGCCCCTGGCGATCGACACCTCGCCGCTGGCTCTGGCGTTCACCAGCTTCTTCGTGTACCTGGGCGTCACCCGCTTCGCGCTCGCCGACGCCACGCCGATCGCCCGTGAGCTCGTCTTCGAACGCATGGAGGATCCCGTGCTCGTGCTCGACACGCAGGGGCGAGTCCTCGACGCGAACGCCGCCGCCTCGCGCTTGCCCGGGCTCGCCGGCGATGACTGGCGCGACCGGCTGCTGACGGACGTGCTCGGGCACCAACTCCAACCGACACCGCGAGACCGCTCTCCGCGCGAGACGATGTACGACGTACCACCGATCGAGCTGGGTGGCCGCACGTACGACCCGCGCGTAGGGAACCTGAGC
>SKSV01000005.1 GCA_007122815.1 Trueperaceae bacterium
AGGCGTAGAGGTTGTCGCCGAACACGACCGTCGCGCCGGCGTCGTCGGCACCGGCCACCACACCCTCCATGAGCCCAGGAAGCACCTGTGGCCAGCGCGAGTAGGGCCCGTTCAGGCAGTGGTAGGCGACGCTGGCATCAGCCAGGGCTACGCGCGCCACTTCCGTGTCGCTCAAGTCGGCCTCGATGGCACGTACGCGCTCGGGGAGATCGACTGGAGCACTACGCGTGACCACCGAGACGTCGACCCCATGAGCCAGGAGCTCGTCACAGACCGCCCGTCCTAGCGGGCCGTAGCCGAGCACCACGTGGAGTCCGTCGACGATGTCGACGCGAGGGATGGGGACCATGGCTGAGTCTGGCACGCGGAGACCGGATCGGTGCGGTGGGCTGGGTGTCAGCTTCGGCTAGCCCCGGCTCCGGTACGTCGACCTCTACCGCCGCGCCGACGGCTGCTCGGCGCCGCCCTGTCGGTTGGGGCGCTGGTCGCCGCACCGCGCTCGTGCTTGGCCGGCGGTCGGCGGCCGTGTCCGACGTTAGCGCCCGCAGAGCGCCCCCCGCCAGCCGGTTTGCGACCGCGCTGGCCCGCGCGTGCCCCAGTGTTCGGGCTACTGCCGCGCTCGAAGCGCCTCTGGTCGGCGTCCATGGAGCGCGGTGCGGGCACCTCGTAGTCGAAGCCCTGGAGGCTTTGACGCTCGATCCTGGTGCCGAGCCGGCGCTCGATCCTGCGGATCATGTCGGCGTCCTCAGCGGTGACCAAGGTGACCGCGTCGCCCAGGTGCTCGGCTCGACCGGTGCGGCCGATTCGATGGGTGTAAGCCTCTTCGGTGTCGGGCACGTCGAAGTTGACCACGTGCGACACCAGGCTGACGTCGATGCCGCGTGCCGCGATGTCGGTGGCCACGAGCACGTGTACCTCACCGTTCTTGAAGTCGTCGAGCGCCTGCTGGCGGCGCCTCTGCGACAGGTTGCCCTGGATGTTGGCCGCGAAGAAGCCGCGCCGCTCGAGCTGCTCCGCCAGACGCTTGGCGCGGTGCTTGGTGCGCGTGAACACGAGCACGCGCCGTGCGTCCCACGCCTTGAGGAGCGCGGAGAGGAGATCGGTCTTCAGGTGCGCTTCGACAGGGTACAGGAAGTGGTCGACCGTCGTGGCGGCGGGCGGCCGCTCGACCTCCACCACGAGCGGGTCGCGCAGCGTCTCGTCGACGAGGTGGCGCACGTCGTCCGGCATGGTGGCCGAGAAGAGCAGCGACTGGCGCTCGCTCGGCAAGGCCTTGAGCAGGCGGCGGATGTCGGGCAAGAAGCCCATGTCGAACATGTGGTCGGCCTCGTCGAGCACCAGCACCTCGAGGTGCCGGAAGTCGCCGTGGCCCTGCTGCATCAGGTCGAGCAGCCGCCCGGGACAGGCGACTATGACCTCGGTGCCCCGGCGCAGCGCCTGGATCTGCGGGTTCATGCCGACGCCGCCGTAGACGGTGGCGCTGCGCACGTTGGTCGCCCTACCCAAGGTGCGGAAGGAGTCGTGGATCTGTTCGGCGAGCTCGCGGGTGGGCGCGACGACGAGCGCACGGGTCCGGCCGCTGGGGCCGTCCATGAGGCGCTGGAGGATCGGGAGCGCGAACGCGGCGGTCTTGCCGGTCCCCGTCATGGCGATGCCTAGCACGTCTCGGCCCGCCGTGACTGCAGGGATCGCCTTGAGCTGGATGGGAGTGGGGTGGGTGTAGCCTGCGGCGCGAACGCCTTCGGCGACGCGCTTGTGAAGCGCGAAGTGGTCGAAAGACATGAGTTGTTCCTCGCTTCGGCGAACCGCCGACACCGAGGCGTACCCCCAGGCCCGTTCGCGCAAACTCGTCACTCTACACGACGCTGCCTAGAAGGGTGTCGCCTGGGCGGCGTTGGGCGAGAAGTCAGTGCGGCAGCTTGTGGCGGACCTGGGCGTAGGTCCAGGTGCCCAGCACGGCCGCGGCCAACACGATGGTGAAGCCGGTCAGGCCAGCGCCGATCAGCGCCGCTATGGGCCCCGGGCACGCTCCCGTGAGAGCCCAGCCCACCCCGAAGAGGCTGCCGCCGAGCAGGTAGCGCGGCCAGCCGGGGTCGAACACCTTGAACGCGATCGGCTCGCCGCCGATCGAGCGCAGCTCGTAGCGCCTCACGAGCCAGACGGTGATCATGCCCACCAGCACGGCGCTGCCTATCACGCCGTACATGTGGAAGGAGTGGAAGCGGAACATCTCTTGGATCCGGTACCAGGAGACCACCTCGGAGTTCACGAGCACGAAGCCGAAGTAGGCACCGACCCCCACGTAGCGGGCGGCGAAGGCGGCGGGTCCAGGAGTACCTGTGTTGGTGTCGCTGCCGGCGTGTCTCATGGCGTCACAGGGCCAGCACGAGCGGCAGGAGCAGGTGGGTCGCCAGGAGACCGCCGATGAAGAACCCGGCCACCGCGAGCAGCGACTGCCATTGGAGTTCGGCAAGGCCCGTGATGGCGTGTCCCGAAGTGCAGCCGGAGGCCCAGCGTGCTCCGAAACCCACTAGGAAGCCGCCGAGCACCATCACGGTCAAGCCTCTCACGGTGAAGAGCGACGACCACGAGAAGAGCTCTTGTGGTGCCAGCGCGCCATCGACCTCCAGGCCGGCTCGCGCCAGCGCCACTGCGGTAGAGTCCGCGACCTCGACCGGCGCCGGGTCGGCCAACAGCACCCCGGCGAGAAGGCCCCCTAGCGCGATGCCTGCGTACATGAGCAGGTTCCAGCCTCCCTCGCGACGCCAGTCGTAGCGCAAGTACGAGTTCCTGGAGGGCAAGACCGCGCACATGTGACGGAGGTTGGAGGAGAGCCCGAAGCGCTTGCTACCGAGGAAGAGGAGGAGCGGTACGGTGAGCCCGATCAGCGGACCGGCCACGTACCAGGGCCATGGGCCACGAAGGGCTGCCAGGATCAACTCCATAGCCGGTACCTTTAGGCCAGGCTGGTCCGGGCGTCAAGCGCTCGTGGACAAGCACGGGGGTTGTGGCCCGCGGCTTCGCTCCCCAAGCCCTCGCCTCCTTCAGTGCGGCAGCTTGTGGGGGACCTGGGCGTCACTCCAGGTGCCCAGCACGGCCGCCAGCCGATATGAGGAAGCCTACGGGCACCATCACGACGAACCCGCGCGGGGTCGAGAGCGAGGACGCGGACCGGCCACGTACCAGGGCCAAGGCCCTCTGATCGAATCGGAGACGATATCCATACCGGGTATTTCTTGCCCAACTGCTTGAACACGAGTCGAGCGGCACCAACACCTAGCGATCGATACCCGGGTCGGGTATCATGTCGTGACGGCGGGCCGAGCCCGCCACGGGAGGGAACCGATGCACTCCAGCACCAAGGCGAACCGCCACCACCGAGTCCTGGTCCTAGGAGGCGGGAGTGCCGGGATCACCGTAGCTGCACGGCTGCGACGCGCGGACGCGTCTCTAGACGTCGGCTTGGTCGAACCCTCCGAGACCCACTACTACCAACCGTTGTGGACCCTCGTCGGACGGGGCGTCGTCGACAGCTCGAGCACGGCCCGCCCGCAAGAGCGTCTGGTGCCCCGAGACGTCACCTGGCACCGCGACCGTGTGGCCCGGATCAACGCCGAGGCCTCGAGCGTCGAGCTGGCGAGCGGCTCGACATTGGGTTACGACGTGCTCGTCGTGGCTCTCGGTATCCACTTGGCCTGGGATCAGGTGGAGGGCCTGGAGGAGGCGCTCGCGACCCCCGAGGTCGGTTCGGTCTACGACCTGAAGAGTGCCGAGAGGCTGTGGAGCGCCATGCGCAGCTTCACCGGGGGCACGGCCGTCTTCACCAACCCCCTAGGCCAGGTCAAGTGCGGCGGTGCGCCGCAGAAGATCATGTACCTGGCCGATGCCTACTGGCGCGATCAGGGCCTGAGGGGTTCCACACGCGTGGTCGGCGCCTTCGCCGGCACGGTGATGCTGGGTGTGCCCGAGATAAACACCACCTTGGAGTCTCTGGTCATGGAGCGCGGCATCGAGATGCTCTTCCAACACGACTTGCGCGCGGTCGACGGCGCCGCCAGGAAGGCGACCTTCCGTCAGCTCGAGCGTGAGGAGGACGTCACCATCGACTACGACTTCCTCCACGTGACACCCCCCATGCGCGCTCCAGCGCCTGTCGCCGAATCGCCGCTCGCGGTGACCGAGGGCCTTCACACTGGCTTCGCCGACGTGGACCACTACAGTCTGCAGCACCGGCGTTACCCGAACGTCTTCGCTCTCGGGGACTCCGCTGCGCTCCCGACGGCCAAAACCGGAGCGGCGATCCGCAAGCAGGCCCCGGTGCTGGCGGCTAACCTGCGCTCCTTCCTCGGCGGCACGCCGCTCGAGAAGGAGTACGACGGCTACTCCTCGTGCCCTCTCCTAACGGACGTCGGGAAGCTCGTGCTCGCCGAGTTCACCTACGGCAACACCTACGAGCCGACTTTCCCTGTAGACCAGACCAAGGAGCGGCTGGACATGTACCTGCTGAAGCGGCACGTGCTCCCGCAGATGTACTGGCATGGGATGCTGCGCGGGATAGCCTGAGGGGCCATGGAACGCGCGCCCGCCCGCTTGACTGATACCCATAGGGGGTATTACTGTCGAGGGCGGTGAAGGGAGTACCCATGCTGTTCCAACCCATCTACGACGAAGACCTCGCGCAGGGCAGCTACCTGATCGGCTGCCAGGCCACGGGTGAAGCCGTCGTCGTCGATCCGCGCCGCGACGTCGACAGCTTCATCCGCGCCGCCGAGCACCACGAGCTGCGCATCACCGCCGTCACCGAGACCCACATCCACGCCGACTACCAGTCCGGCAGCCGCGAGCTGGCCGAGCGCACCGGCGCCACGCTCTACCTCTCCGACGAGGGTGACGCCGACTGGAAGTACGGCTTCGAGGGTGTCAAGCTCTACCACGGCAGCGAGATCGAGGTCGGCAACGTCCGCCTCACCGCCGTCCATACCCCAGGCCACACGCCCGAACACCTCTCCTTCCTCATCACGGACGGAGCTTCAGCCGAGCAACCGGGGTTCATCCTGACCGGCGACTTCGTGTTCGTCGGCGACGTCGGCCGGCCCGACCTGCTGGACGAGGCAGCCGGCTTCGTCGATACCCGGTTCGACGGCGCCAAGCGCCTATTCGCCAGCTTGCGCGACCACTTCCTGAGCTTGCCCGACTACGTCCAGGTGTGGCCCGGACACGGCGCCGGCAGCGCCTGCGGCAAGGCCCTGGGCGCGGTCCCCGCGACCACCGTCGGCTACGAGCGCCTCACCAGCTGGTGGGCCCCGCTCGTCGCTGCCGGCGACGAGGAGAGCTTCGTCTCCTCGCTGCTCGAGGGTCAGCCCGACGCGCCGCTCTACTTCGCCCGGATGAAGCGCACCAACAAGTCCGGGCCCGCGCTGCTCGGCGAGCGCCCGGCGCTGCAACGCTTCGAGCCCAGCGAGCTTCACAGCCGCGTCAACGAGGACCTGATCCTGATCGACACGCGCGAAGCCGAACGCCACCGCGCCGATCACGTACCCGGAGCGCTGTTCGTGCCCGAAGGCAAGAAGTTCGCCACCTACGGCAGCTTCGCTGTCGACCCCGACGCCGATGAGCGCCCCATCGTGGTCCTAGCCAGCGACGAGGAGCAGGCGAAGTGGATGCGCGACCGCCTCAGCTGGACTGGCATCGACGAAGTGATCGGCTACGTCACCAGCCTCGAGGGCCTCACGGCCGGGCCCGTCTCGACCGTGGCTCCGGACGGTATGGACGACCTGCCGGAGGCGCAGGTCCTCGACGTCCGGAACGCCAACGAGCACCGCGCCGGCCACCTCCCCGGGGCCATGCAGCTCGACGTGAGCCGCGTGGCCTTCCGCAGCGCACAGGTACCGTCCGACCGGCCCGTGGTGGTGCACTGCCAGACGGGTGCCCGCGCCCCGGTCGCCGCGGCCGTGCTGCGCGCCAAGGGCTGGGACGACGTGCGCGAGCTCGAGGGGAGCTACGAGGCCTGGGTCGCCGCAGGCAACCTACCGGAAGGAGCGGCCGACGAGCGCGAGCCCGCCGCCGCGGGCGCCTGAGCCGACGCGGGTAGCTGCCCGGACGCGGGTAGCTGCCCGGACGCGCGCGAGCATCGAGGTAGACCTCTGCCGCGTCCGCCCGCTACACTCGCCCTTCACCAGCGCCGCGCTCGACACGCCAGCGCAGACTGCCGGCGGCCCG
>SKSV01000114.1 GCA_007122815.1 Trueperaceae bacterium
CGGCCTCGTGGGTCAAGATGATGAGTTGCGACGAGATCGCGCGCGAGATCCAGGCAAGCATCGACTTCCTGACCAGCTCGAGCCGCAACGTCAGCGAGCGCCACCGCAGCATCCGCGCCTGCTTCGAGTACTCCTGGACGCTGCTGTCGGCCAAGGAGCAGGATGTGCTGGCGCGGTTGGCCACGTTCCAGAGCTCCTTCACGCGGGAGACCGCGAACGCGGTGGCGGGCGCCACGCTACCGGTGCTCATGATGCTGGTGGACAAGTCGCTGCTGAGCGCGGACGGCAAGCGCTACGAGAGCCATCCGTTGCTGCGGCAGTACGCCGCCGAGAAGTTGGCCGAGCAGCCGGCGCTGCAGGCCGACGTCGAGGTACGGCACGGCGCGTACTTCCTGGATCTCGTGCAGCGCGCCCGTGGTCAGGACGACGTGCTCGCCAGGCTCGACGTGGAGATGCCCGAGATCCTGAGCGCGATGCAGCGAGCCCACGCCCGTGACGATGCCACCGTCCTGGTGACTCTCATGCGCGAGCTGGCCGTCGACGGCCCGTACTACAAGGCCCGCGGCCACACGAGCCGTTCGCTCGAACTCATGGCGGCCGCCGTCGCGGCAGCCAAGGCGCAGAACGATCTCATGACCGCGCACTTGCTGCTCTCCAAGGTGGGGAACACCCACATGCTGCACCGGGGTGACCACGCGGCGGCGCTCGCGGCGTACCAGGAGGCACTCGAACTCGCCGAAGGGCTCGGCGACCATCACCGCCAGGCAATCGTGCTGAGTGTGATCGCGCAGACGCGCTTCGAACAGGCCGCCGACGACTCCGCCGCCTACCTCGACCGTGCGTACCGGTTGGCGCGCGAGCACGACGACATCTTAGCGTTGAACCACGTCCTACAGCACCAGGCCTTCCACGCTGGCGCCAAAGGCGATTGGGAGGCGTGTCGCCGGCTGTTCGCCGAAGCGTTGGAGGTCCTCGAGGACCCACGGGGCGTCGAGTCGGAGCGCGGCAGCGACCGTGCTTACCAGCTGTTTATGACGCTTCTCAACCTGGGTGAGCCCGAACTGATGCTGGGCAACCATGACCGCGCCCTGGAGCTCCGTCGACGCGCGCTCGACATGGCCGAAGCGCACGACAACCGTTTGTGGAAGGCGTACGCCGTGCACGAGCTGGGCGAGGTCTACCACGGCATGAACGACCGCGCCGAGGCACAGCGTCTGTTCGGCCAGGCACTCGCCCTCTGGGCGGAGAACAACGTCAAACGCAAAGCCGACCAGTTGCGGGCGTTCATGGCCGAGGAGGGGTACGCGGTGCCGCGCGGCGGCACCCAGCGCGGAACCTCGCCCGGCGGTAGCTGATACCTGGGTCTGCAATTTGGCGTGTTCGCCAGGGGTTGACGTGGGACGCCGCCGTGGCATACTGCGCGCCAACACCTGTTGAGCGCCGACGTCGACCAACGCAACTTCTTCCAGCGGACTTGACATTCGCGCAACGGTCCAAGCCTTTCTACCCGCAGCCTATTGCGCCGGCAACGAGGCCGCCGATGCGCGAACATCGCCTCGACGAGCAAGCCAAACTTCGCCAAGGAGCCACGATGAAGCAAGTCAGGCCATGGTTCTCCGCGCTGATCGCGCTGGTCCTGCTCACTGCCTGCGAAACTGCGCCCCTGACCTCCGACCCATTACCGAGTGTGTCGCCGACAAGCGTCACGACAGTTCCCGGAGCCGTCTTCCTTCCCCCCATCGGGCCCCCGATCGACCACAGCGGCTTCTACGCCGGCGCCGAACTCTCGTACGCCGTCTACGAGGTGAAGCCTAACGGCGACGTGACCGAAACGCCGCTCCTGACGATCGTCGCAGAGGAGCGCGAGCACTACTACCAGGCCGTCTGGCGGGTCTCCGAGACGGCGGCAGCGTTCACCAACGTCACCCGCGTCCGCGTCTTCGCCCTGGCAAGCAGCATAGGCGGCAGCGCGCTCGATCGTGAGTGCCGTGGGCAGCGCGAGTGCGTCGTCGGTTCCTTCGATGCCATGATCCGCCCGCCGCGGAGTGGACACATCCCCACGGGCGTGCTCGACCTCACAGCCACGCAAAGCCTGCCTATCAGGGTGTTCCTGCAGGCGTCCGGCGGCAAGGAGGCGCCGCCACCGTCGCTGGGGGACCTACGCCGCCTCTCGGACGGGATCCCCTTCTCGGACCCACGGTTCGATGGTTGGGGAAACTGCGTCGTCAACGGGTTCACCATGCCGGGCCAAGGCCTCAACGCGGTCGGGGCGGGGCTCAACGCGGTCGGCGCCGTGGGAGGGCTGTTCGTCCTCGATGGTGCCGCCACCGGATCGGGCCCGAGGTCGATCGACCCCGTGGAGGCCGGCTCGTGGGCGGCCGGCCTCACGACCCCCGCGGCAACCTGGAGTGGGGCGATCCTGGTGGTCGACGACTTCGGCCCGAACGGTGACGCCTTCGACCTGGACGACGGGCTCGTCCCCTCGTTCACCATACCGACGGATGCGCCGGAGTTCCTCACGGACCTCGTCGCCGGCGGTAGACTCTCGCACGGCGCGTTGGTCCTGCATCAGACGATCGCCATGGTCGAGGCGGCCGGGTTCGCGCAAGTGGCGGCGCCATCGCCTGACTTCACGGTCTTCGCGCACGGCGACGCCGGCTGGCCGTACCTGGTCGTGGCCGCCGTCGCCATCGGTGGCTCCGACCTTGCCACAGCGAACGTCGCCAAGCGCATCCAGAACGCCCTCGGCGCGCTGCGCCACCTCAGCGACGTCGACGGCGACGACTTCGCTGTGCTCGACGTCGCGATCAACATGAGCTTCGTCATCGTGCCTTGCGCCGTGCTCGAGGACTACGCGACGGCGACCGAACGGATCGCTGACTTGGCCACGTTCGAGGACTATGTCGCCGCGCTCAGTGCCGACAACGCCGTCGCCACGCTTTTCTACGAGGAACTCAAGACCCTGGTGCTCGCGCCCCTCGACTTGGCGGAGGACCCGCTGGGCCGCGTGCCGTACGTCTGCGAGGGGGTCACGCGTGCCGATCGGACGCCGATCGTACCGGCGACGTACACGGCAGGGTCTGTGAAGCTCGATCGCATCGGTGGGGCCGGTACGTACGCGCAGCCGTATGGCGACCACACCGTCACGATCGTGGTGTACGACGGGCCGCGGGGTCAGATGCTGGATTGGTGGTCGACGCACCCGGTCGGTGCCGTGTACGTCAAGGGCGGCCCGGGCGGCACAGCGTACACCTACCCGGGCGGCACGTACGGACAATCGGGCCTGCACGCCCCTGTGGGGCCCAGCAGCCTGTACTACGACGTGAGCCACGTGGTGGTGGACTTCACCGACGCCCGGCCCCTGGCCTTCCTCGAGGGCGGCGAGTGGGGGGCGGCCACGTGGGTCGGCCTCGTCCAAGACGGCAGTAACGCCTCGTGGGACTGCGCACGCGGGCGGATCAACTACGTCGCGTCGTCGGGCAACTTCGGCCTCGGCTACCCCCTGTACCCGGCCGCCTGGGAGATCGTCGTCGCCGTCAGCTCGCAGGATGCAGTCGCACCAGCGGGCCTCGCGACTGTCAAGTCGAGCTTCGCGAACAGTGGCCAGGTCATGGCGCCCGGTGCGCTGTACGAACTGAGTCGCTCGGCCGGCGGTGACGCGGCATTGGCCTATGCGGGCACCTCGTTCTCGGCTCCGGTGGTCAGCCTGTTCACCGCGCTCGACCTCATGCAGGACAGCCCAGCGTGTGCGACGCCGACGTTCTCGAGGCTGACCGAAGTGCCCGATGCAGCCGACACCGAGCTCGCCCTCGCGGGGTGCGTCGCCCCCTGACGGACGCCAGCCACCGTGTGACCGCTGCACACCGGCCGCATCGGGCTCCATGTGCATGATGCGCATCAACTCGCCCTGTGGGCTGCCGCCAGCAGCGAACGTGACGAGACGGGGCCGAAACCGACGAAGTCGGGCCGAATGCCACCGGGGGATGCCGATCCGACGGCATGGGCGACCCCAAGAGGAGTTGCATATGAAGCCATTGTCTTGGACGTCTCTCTCCGTCGCCGTGGTGCTGTTGGCCGCCTGTGGCAGCGTTTCCGACACGTTCGAACCGAGCCCCGAGGCGCTCGCCTCGGGGAGGACCGCGTTCGAACTCCCCCATGCGGGCGTCGCCTTCCTGCCGCCGGTGGGCCCCGGCATCGACACGACCGGGTTCTACGCGGGCGCCAGCCTCGAGATCAGGTTCTGGGCGCTCGACGGAGCTGTCGCCAACACGTACCTGCCGCCTTCCTACTCGACCGAGGACGGCACGGTGCGGGTCGAGGGCGCGTCGTACCAGGCCCTCTGGCGCGTCTCGGACACCGCGCAGGCGGTCGGCTCGCCATCGCTGGTGCGCGTCGAGGTGTGGGGTGACGACCTGGCCGGCACCCCGCTCGACGAGTCCTGCTTCGGTGCCGGCGGTCGGGCGGCCAATCCGGATGCCGAGCCCTGCCTCCTGGGTTCGTTCCGCGCCATGATCCGCCCCGACCGCAGCGTCAAGTCGGGGGAAGGCGTGCTCGACCTCACCCGCGCCCAGACCCTGCCGATCAAGGTGTTCATCCAGGGCGCCGGCCTGCGCCCCGAGCGGCTCAGCGACCTGACGCCCCTGTCGCCCGGCGTGACCTTCGATGACGTCGGCCCGAACTGCGCCGTCAACGAGTTCAACATGCCGGGGCAGGGGCTCAACGCCGTCGGGGCAGGCCTCAACGCCGTCGGGGCAGGCCTCAACGCCGTCGGCGCCGTGGGCGGGCTGTTCCTGCTCTCCAAGGACGCACCGGTGCCGGATGAGCCACAAGTCGTCCGCCTCCTCGAGGCCTCGGAAGCCGGTGAGCTGGCAGAAGCACTCGTCGAAGGGTTCCTCGTCGACAGCGCCGCAATCCTGATCATCGACGACTTCGGTTGGGCCTACACGATCGACGATGCGCTTCTGAGGCCGGACGCCGGCATCACGCTCGATGACCTTCAAGCGCTGGTCGACTCCGGAGGCTTCTCGCACGGTGCGCTCGTGATGCAGCAAGTACTCGAGATGGTAGTAGCCGCTGGGTTCACCCCGGCCGGGGCCAAGCCGTGGACGGGTGCCGACTTCCATGTCTTCGAGCGCGTCGAGGCCGACGCCACCGTGTCCATCGTCGTGGCGGCCGTCGACACCCACGGCCTCACCACCGACGTCATCCCGGAACGGATTCAGAACGCCCTCAACGCGCTGCGGCTCTACGGTGCGGTCGAAGACGGCATCGAGATTCGGAACGCCGCCGTCAACATGAGCTTCGTCATCGTGCCGTGCAGCGTGTTGGACGACTTCATAGCTGCCGACCTCGAGGACTTCGAGACCTACGTCACCGCGCTCGCGGCCGACAACGACGTTGCCGACGACTTCGACCTCGTGGAGCTGCTCGTGCAGCCGCTTTCAAACTCGGCCGGCGAGCAGCCCCTCCGCGATCAGGTCCAGTGTTACGAGGAGGGCGAGGACGAATTCTCGTTCGACTCGGAAGCGAACTACTACCTCGATTGGTGGTTCTTGGTCAACTACGGTTCCGAAGGCGAGGGGCAGCTCGACGTGCCGACATGGGGATGCGGCGCTACTGGGCGCTCCACCACCTACGTCGCCTCGGCGGGCAATTTCGGCCTCGGCTACCCGATGTACCCGGCCGCCTGGCCAGAGGTTGTCGGCGTCAGCTCTCAGAACGCCGCGGAACCCGCTGGCTTCGAGCCGGAGAAGTCGGGCTTCTCGAACAGCGGCGAGGTCATGGCACCCGGCGCGGTGTACCTGCTCGGCTCGTCCGACGCCGCCGGCACGCGCGTGATCGGCTATGCCGGCACCTCGTTCTCGGCACCCGTGGTCAGCCTGTTCACGGCTCTCGACCTCATGGCGCTGGCACCAGCCTGCGGCCAGCAGACGTGGTCGCAACTGTCGAAGGCCCCGGACAGCGGCAACGCGCCGCTCGCCGATGCCGTCGACGAGTACTGCGGTCCGTGAGGCGGTCGTGACGCCGGGCGTCTGAGATTGCGCGGCTCTCATGCGACGAGCGACGCGAGGCCACTCCCGTGCCCGGACCCCAACGGTCCGGGCACGCGCCTGCCGTCCGCGACCACGGCGCCGCGCCCCCGCGGCGGCGATGATCCCGTCCGGCAGCGGACCAGCAGCGCTGGGCGGCACGGCCGCACCCAGCGAGGGGAG
>SKSV01000087.1 GCA_007122815.1 Trueperaceae bacterium
AGAGGGTCGTGGCAGCCATCTACCGCACCTCGGACCACTGGCTCACCAACACCGCGCGTGGCGCCGTCGCCACGCGCTGCGAGGTTGGCGAAGAGCTGTCCGACGTGTCCCTCCGAGCCGCGCACGCGGTCGGGGGCGGGCTGCTCGCCGTCGACCTCGTCGAGTCAGATCGTGGTCTGCTGGTCTTAGAGGTGAACCACAGCATGGAGTTCCGCAACTCCATCTCCACGACCGGCGTCGACATCGCCGCTGCGATCGCGCGCTTCGCGCTGGACGCCGCCGAGGCGCCGCCGCACGCCCTGAGCGTGGGTGCCTGACGGTGGCGCGCGCTGGCGGTCCTGAGGCGACGCGTGTCGCCGTGCTGGGGGGCTCCGGCTACGCCGGTGGCGAGTTCCTGCGCCTCGCGCTCGGGCACCCGCGGTTGCACGTGACCCAGGTGACCAGCGAGCGGCACGCCGGCTGGCCGGTCACGGCCGTCCACCCCAACCTCCGCCGGGTCAGCGACATGCGCTTCGTGAGCGCCTCCGAGCTGCAGGATGCCGACGTGTTGGTGAGCGCGCTGCCGCACGGCCAGGCACTCCAGCGGATCGACGAGCTCCTCGCCCTGGCGCCACGCCTAGTCGACCTCTCCTCCGACTTCCGCCTGCGGGACCCCGCCGTGTACGAGCGCTACTACGGCCGAGCCCACGAACGCCCCGAGCTGCTCGGGAGCTTCGTCTACGCCCTACCCGAGCGTAGGCGCAGCGAACTCGCCGCGGCGGCGCGCATCGCCGGCGCCGGCTGCATAGCCACCGCGGCAACGCTCGCGCTCGCGCCGCTGCTGGAGGCAGCCGTCGTGAGCCGCACGGACGTGATCGTGGAGGCGAAGGTCGGTTCCAGCGCCGCCGGCAGCGTCCCCGGGGTGGCGAGCCACCATCCCGAACGTATGGGGGTGGTGCGTACCTACGCTCCAACTGGTCATCGGCACACTGCCGAGATCGAGCAGGAGTTGCCGAGCAGCCTCCGGGTGCACCTGACCGCGACCGCCGTCGAGCGCGTGAGAGGTGTGCTCGTGAGCGCCCATGTGTGGCTGCACGACGGCAGCAGCGAGCGCGACGTCAGGTCGGCCTTCGAGAGCGCCTACGCGGCCGAGCCCTTCGTGAGGTTCGTCACCGCCAGGAGCGGCCACCATCGGGTCCCGGACCCGAAGCTGCTCGACGGCACCAACTGGTGCGACATCGGTTGGCAGCTGGACCCCGACTCGGGGCGCGTGGTGGTCATGGCGGCCCTGGACAACCTCGTGAAGGGCACGGCCGGGCACGCCATGCAAGCGCTGAACCTGGCGCTCGGATTCGACGAGCGCGAGGGGTTGGGTTTCGTAGGCTTGCACCCGTGAGGGCGAGACGCACGGCGAGAGGCGATGGAGCGGCTCCGGTGCCCGGGCGGGAAGCGCGAGCGGGGGAGTCCGTGAGTCTGTCGCGCACCGACGCGGCGCGGCTCGCGTGGCGTTACCAGCTCTCGCCCTCTAGCCTCGACGGTGCCGTCGAGCGGTTGGCAAGCGTCCAGTACGATCCGCTCTCGCCCATGGGACGCAACGTCGACCTCGTGTTCCAAGCTCGCGTCCCCGGCTACCGGGTGGACGACTGGATGGTGACCGCCTACCGCGAGCGGCGCCTGCTCGACGCCTGGGACAAGCAGGCAAGCTTGGTGACCATGAGCGATTGGCCTGCGCAGGGGCCCTTCCACGAGTGGTTCGCCGAGCGTTGGCGCGGACAGGATCTGGACGTTGACGGTGAGGAGGCGCGTTCCCTGTGCGCGGAGTTGCGCGAGCTAGGTCCCGCGACCAGCCTTGACGTAGGCGATCAGCGCAGCGATGCCAGCAGGCGCGGTAGCTGGTACGGACCGAAGCCCGCCAGGCGCCTCCTGCGCGCGCTGTGGGACAGCGGGCGCATCGTCACGCACCACCGCGTTGCCGGGCGCCACGCCTACGCAGTACCCGAGCGAGTGATACCGGATGAGGTCAGACGCCGACCGGCGCTCTCGGCAGCGCGCGCCTTGGAACGTCTGGTCGAGCGACGGGTGCAGGCAGCGGGCCTTGTCAGGCCCAGCGCCGACGCCTCAGTGTGGTTCTTGCCCTGCGCACGCCCGGAGCGCGACGCGGCGGCGAGCTCTCTGGTGGAGCAGGGGAGGCTGATCAGGCTGAACGTCGAGGGCTCGAGCTGGTTGGTGCTGCCCGCGGCGTTGCGAGCGCTCGAGCGACCGGAACTTTTGGGCGTCAGGTTCCTGGCGCCGCTCGATGCGCTGCTGTGGGACCGCGCAGCGGTGCGCGACTTGCACCGTTTCGATTACGTCTGGGAGGTGTACAAGCCCGTAGCGAAGCGGCGCTGGGGGTACTACGTGCTGCCCGTAGCGTGGGGCGAAAGTTTCGTGGCTCGTTTCGACGCCCGTGTGCAGGCCGGGCGCCTGGTCATGCACTCCTGGCACTGGGAGAGTGACATCGACCCAGCCCGCTTGCCGCCCACACTTCGCGACGACCTGCAGGTGGCCGCGAGGGAGTTCCTCGCCTACCTCGGCGTCACCGAGGTGAGGTTGCCTCGCGGTCTCGGGCGCGCCGCGCGCTCGGCGTGGCTGGACAGTGCGGGTGAGCGAGCGTGACGCGAGGGCGCGCCCCTACCGCTTCGCTGGTCGTGAAGGTCGGTGGCTCGGCTGGCGTCGACCTCGACGCCGTCTGTCGCGACGTCGCTTCGAGGTGGCGCGAGGGCGAGCGCCTGGTGCTGGTCCACGGTGGCAGCGACCGGACCAACCAGGTCGCAGAGTTGATGGGTACACCGCCGCGCTTCGTGACGAGCCCCTCCGGGCACACCAGCCGCTACACCGACAGCGACGCCATGGAGGTCTTCCTGATGGTGTACTGCGGCGCGCTCAACAAGCGGATCGTCGAGCGGCTACAGCGCTTGGGACTCCCTGCCGTCGGCTTGTCCGGCCTAGACGGGCGCGTGCTCGAGGGTACTCACAAGCGCAGCGTCCGCAGCGTCGAGAACGGGAAGGTACGGGTGCTGCACGGCGACCACACCGGCACGGTGGAGCGAGTCAACGCTGAGCTGCTCGAGCTCCTGCTGGAGGCGGGTTACCTGCCCGTGCTCAGTCCGCCGGCGGCGAGCTACGAGGGCAGCGCCATCAACGTCGACGGCGACCGCGCAGCGGCAGCGGTCGCCGCGGCGTTGGGAGCCGAGCGGCTCGTGATCCTGTCCAACGTGCCCGGACTGCTGGCCGACGTGGACGACGAGACCAGCTTGATCCCCAGCCTCACCTTGGCAGGGATCGACGCTGCCATGGCTTCAGCCGGCGGTCGCATGAAGAAGAAGCTGCTGGGCGCCGCCGAGGCGCTCCGTGGGGGTGTGGAGCAGGTGGTGCTGGGCGACGCGCGCGAGCCTGCCCCCGTGAGCGCCGCGCTGGCCGGACGCGGTACCGTCATCGCCGTTAGCTCGCGAGAGGAGTAGCACATGGCCGACGCGACCACCACGACGCCTCGAGGCAACGAAGCCCTACTGGCCCGTGAGGCGCGCCACGGCCCGGGACTCTGGGCGCCCTCGGTCGCCTTCGTACGAGGCCAGGGCGCCCGGCTGTGGGACGCCGACGGGAAGGAGTACATCGACTGCATGGCGGGTATCGCGGTCGCCAGTCTCGGGCACTCCCACCCGCGACTTGTCGAGGCGATCGCCGAGCAGGCCGGGCGCCTGATCGTCTGTCCCCAGAACCTCGGCAACGACGTCCGCGCTGCCCTGCTCGAGGCGTTGGTCAGCCGGATGCCCGCCGGCCTCGAGCGGGTGTTCCTGGCGAACTCGGGGGCCGAGGCGAACGAAGCGGCGCTCAAGTGGGCCGTCGCGGCAACGGGCAGGCGCAGGGTCGTGGCGGCGAAGCGTGGCTTCGCCGGGCGCACCATGGGCGCGCTCTCGCTCACCTGGGAGCCGAGCTACCGCGAGCCCTTCGCGCCGCTGCCCTACCCGGTCGACTTCGTGGCGTTCAACGACGCTGACGAGCTCGAGGCAGCCGTTGACGACGACACCGCCGTCGTGTGGTTGGAGCCGATCCAGGGTGAGGGTGGGGTGCACGTTGCGGACGCGCACTACCTGCACCTCGCCCGCGAGCTCGCGACTCGGCACGGCGCGCTGCTGGCGATCGACGAGATCCAGAGCGGCGTCGGTCGCACGGGCCGCTTCCTGGCGCTCGAGCACTTCGGGGTTCGCCCTGACATGGTCACGCTCGCGAAGGGGCTGGCCGGCGGAGTACCGATCGGCGCGCTGGTGATGACCGAAGGTGTCGCTTCGGCCATGCCCAAGGGCGGGCACGGCACCACCTTCGGAGGGAACCCGTTGGCTGCAGCAGCCGCCCTGGCAGTGTTAGGGGAGCTGGAGGAGGCCGACCTCCTGGCGCACGTCGAGCGCGTCGGCGCGCGCTTGCATGCCGGCCTCAGCGGACTCGCTAGCCCGCGCGTGCGCAGCGTGCGGGGCCTGGGTCTGATGCTCGGCCTCGAGCTCAAGGAGAAGGCTGCGCCGGTGATCGAGCGGCTGCGCGAGTTGGGCGTGCTGGTGGTCGCGGCTGGGGCGACGGTGATACGTTTCCTGCCGCCTCTCGTCATAACTGACGACGATGTCGACGCGGTGGTCGAACGCGTCGCTCGAGCGCTCGACCAGCGCGGCTGAAAGCGCGTTGCACGTGAACGGCGGCGTTGAGAGCGAGCTGACCTCGGGCGCGAGGCGTCGCGGCATGGACGCTCCAACCGCTGAAGCGCTCTTGGCCGGCGCCGTGCGACACCGCAGCCCCTCGGGCGAAGAGGGAGCCGTAGCACGGCACCTGGTCGAGTCGATGCGGCCGTGGGCGGACGCCAGCGAGGTCGACGAGGTCGGCAACGCCGTTGGCTGGTTCGGCTCCGGTGCGCTGAGAGTGGCGCTCCTTGGCCACCTGGACACCGTGCCCGGCTGGTGGCCCGTGAGGGTCGAGGCAGGGGTTCTCCACGGTCGCGGGAGCGTCGACGCCAAGGGGAGCCTGTGCGCGATGATCGCCGCTGCCACGCGCCTCAGCGCTGCCACGCGCGAGCGCGTGAGCGTGCAGGTGATCGGCGCGGTGGGAGAGGAAGCCGGCAGCGAGGGAGCCCGACACGCTACGCGCGCCTACCCGAAACCAGACCTCGTCGTCGTCGGTGAGCCCTCGGGCTGGGACGCCCTGACCCTCGGCTACAAGGGGCGGCTCACGCTGCGGGTCGAGATCGAGCGGGACGAGGGGCACGGCGCGCGTGACGAGCCTACCGCCGCGGCACGAGCCGCCCTCGCGTGGTCGGTTGTCGAGAGCTGGGCGCGATCGCACGAGGTCGCATCAGCCGGGCTCTTCCACGCAGTCCAGGCGAGCCTGACGTCCATCGGCTCGACCAGCGACGGACTGCACCAGCGGGCACACGCGTCCATCGGGCTGCGACTGCCGCCGGCTCTGGACCCTCGAGACGCCGAGGATGCCCTGCGCGCGCTGGTGGCCCCTCGCCTCGGGAGCGACACGGTGCGACTCGACTTCGGCAACCACGAGCGCGCCTACCTGGGGCCACGAGACGGAGCGCTCACGCGTGCCTTCCGTGCCGCGATCCGCGCGGAGGGAGCCCAGCCGCGCCACCTCCTCAAGACCGGGACGTCGGACATGAACGTCGTTGCGCCCGTCTGGGACGTACCTATGGTCGCCTACGGACCGGGCGACGCCAGCCTCGACCACACCCCTCACGAGCGCTTGGAGCTCGCCGAGTACGCCCGCTCGATCCGCGTGTTGGAGCGCGTGCTCGCCAGCGTCGCCAGCGGCGTCAGACGCCCGACAGGTCGTAGTTCTTGCGGATGAAGGAGTTCCAGGGCACCGGCACGTCCTCCTCGGGGAAGATCGCCGTGACGGGACAGGCGGGCACGCACGCCCCGCAATCTATGCACTCCTCGGGATGGATGTAGAACTGATCGTCAGCCTCGTAGATGCACTCGACTGGGCAAACCTCTACGCAGGCTCGATCGAGCGTGCCGATGCAAGGCTCGCAGATGATGTGGGGCACCCGTGCTCCCTTCGCGCCGTTGGTCGTGCCGCGCGCGTCATCATCGCCGAGCGGCCCGCTCCAGTCAAGCGGGAGTGTCGCGCCAGGGCGCGTCCAGGACGTCTCTGGAGGCAACGGCGTGCGACCTACCTCACGTG
>SKSV01000056.1 GCA_007122815.1 Trueperaceae bacterium
GCGCGGATCATCAGGATCCCGGCGAGTTCCCCGTGCGCGCCTGCCGCCGGCTGCAAGCTAACGGCGTGCATGCCCGTCAGGCTCGCGAGGTCCTCCTGCAGTTCTGCCAACACGCTCAGGATGCCTTGTGCGTCGCTCTCGTCCTGGTACGGGTGTACCTGCTCGAAGCGCGCGGCGACGTCCTCGTGCAGCTTGGGGTTGTACTTCATCGTGCACGACCCCAGCGGGTACACGTTCCCGTCGATCGAGAACTGACGGTGCGCCAGTTGCGTGTAGTGGCGGACCAAGTCGAGCTCGGCCACCTCCGGCAGCTTCGGCGGCTCGCTGCGCAGGTGTTCCTCGCCCAGCAGCTCGGCCATCGCTCGACCCTCCACCTTCGGCGGCCGAGCCGCGCGGCGCCCTGGTGAGGAACGCTCGAAGATCAAGGGGTAACTCGCGTCGCGGAAACGGTCGGCCGGGTCCACGCCACGCGGGCTCGCGCTCGCGCCGCTCATGCCGGCACCTCCGCTCGCGCCGCTCCCGCGATGACGCCCAGCTCCCGCAGGCAACCCACCAGCGCCGCGATGTCGGCCTCGGTGGTCAGCTCCGTCGCGGCCAGCGTCACGGCGTGACCCAGACCGAAGGCCTCGGGCACCGGGACTCCGGCGCGAAGGCCGCGCTCGCCGAGCTGCCGTCGCAGCGTCTTGGGTTCGCGGTCGACGCGGAGCACGAACTCGTTGAAGAAGCGCGCTCCGCTGAGCACCTCGGCCCCTGCCGAGCGCAAGGCTTCAGCTAGCTCGTGGGCGCGCCGCACGCTGCCCTCGGCCATCTCGCGCAGGCCTTGGGGACCGAGCGCGGCGATGTTGATCGTGGCCATCAACGCGGTCAGCTGGTGGTTGGAGCAGATGTTCGACTTCGCCTTGCTGCGGCGGATGTGTTGCTCGCGCGCCTGAAGCGTCAGCACGAAGCCGCGCCGGCCCTCGACGTCGGTGGTCTGCCCGACCAGGCGACCCGGTAGCTGTCGCAGTAGGGCCTCGGTTACCACCATGAAGCCGAAGCTGGGGCCGCCGAAGCCGACCGGGTTCCCCAGGGGTTGGCCGTCACCGACGGCAATGTCGGCGCCGTACTCGCCGGGGCTCTGAAGCACCGCGAGCGAGAGCGGGTCCACCGCCGCCACCAGCAGAGCGCCCGCTGCGTGCGCCGCGTCGGCGAGCCCGCGCATGGGCTCGAGAGTGCCGAGGAAGTTCGGGTTCTGCACGACCAAGCAGGCGACGTCCGCGCCGACCTCCACAGCCGGGGTCGTCAAGTCGTGCAGCTCGATCACCTCGAGCTCCAGACCGAGCGGCCACAGGTACGTCTGCAAGACCTCGATCGTCTCCGGGTGCGCTCCGCGCGAGACGAGCACCTTGTCGCGGCGGGTCTGACGCACCGCCGCCAGGGCGGCCTCGGCGACTGCCGAGGCGCCGTCGTAGAGGGATGCGTTCGACGCCGCCAGCCCGGTGAGCTCGCACATCATGCTCTGGTACTCGAAAGTGGCTTGCAGGACCCCCTGCGAGACCTCGGGTTGGTACGGCGTGTAGGCGGTGACGAACTCGCTCTGGAACGCCAGCTTGGGAGTCACGGCGGGGATGAAGTGCTTGCGTACACCGCCGCCCAGGAAGTTCGGGCCGCTGGTCCGATCGCGCGCCGCCAGGGCCTCGACCCGCTCCATCAGGCTCACCTCGTCGAGCGGCTCGGCCAGCTGGATGGGTGGGTCGCGCAAGGCTTCTGGTAGGTCGTCGAACAGTTCCTCGGAGCGCTCCAGACCGATGGCGCCGAGGGCGCGTCTGATCTCCTCCTCGGTGTGTGGTACGTACGGCATGCTCAGTCTGCCTCGGCCACGGCCTCGTAGCCGGCCGCGTCCAGGAGCTCTTCCCACGCCGCGGGTTCGTCGACGCGCAGCTTGAACAACCAACCGCCCTCGTAAGGGGCCTCGTTGATGGCTTCTGGCGCGTCCTCGAGCGCTTCGTTCACGGCCACTACCTCGCCCGCCAGCGGTGCGTAGATGTCCGAAGCCGTCTTCACCGACTCCACCACCGCGATCGCATCTCCCGCGGAGACCTTGCGACCGACCTCGGGTAGCTCGACGAAGACGACGTCACCGAGCTGATCCTGCGCGAAGTCGCTGATGCCGACCGTGACGATGCCGTCCTCCGGAGCGCTCGTCCACTCGTGCGAACTCATGTAGCGAAGAGTGTCTGGGGTCTGCATGTATGCCTCTCCTCGAGACTGAGCCTAACTGCCTCAGCTGCTGTAGAAGGGGGGCACGACGACCGTCGCCGGATGCGCCTGACCCCTGATGAGCACTGAGAGCGCGGTCCCAGGCTCGGCGTGGCTGGTCCTCACCCAAGCCATCGCGATGGCTTCGCGCGTGAGTGGCGAGAGGGTGCCGGAGGTGACCTCTCCCAACGGCCCGCCGCGCTCGTCAACGACCTCGTACCCCTGGCGAGCGACACCCCGGCCGGTGAGCTTCATGCCCACCAGCCGGCGCCCGGGATCGACTCCCCACATGGCTTCACGCCCGTAGAAGGGTTTGTCCTTCACCACCCACGCGAAGGGGGTGGCGAGGGGGTTGGTGTCCGGCCCGAGCTCGTGGCCGTACAGCGGGAACCCGGCCTCGAGGCGCAGGGTGTCACGCGCCCCCAGACCGCATGGGGCGGCACCCGCCTCGATCAGCAGGTCCCAGACCGCGCCGGCGTCCTCGGGAGCCACGAAGACCTCGAAACCGTCCTCTCCCGTGTAGCCCGTGCGCGCGAGGCGCACCGGGCAGGCGCCGATGCTGGCGTCCAACGTCTGGTTCTTACGCACGGAAGCGAGGTCGCTGTCGCTCACTCGCTCCACGGCCAGCGCCGCTCCCGGCCCCTGGACGGCGAGGAGCGCCCAGCGCTCCGACTCGTCCGCGAGCTCCACGTCGAAGAGCTCCGCGAGCTCGCGCAGGTGCGAAGCGACCACCTCCACGTTGCCGGCGTTGGCGACGATCAGGTAGTCCAGCTCGGCGTCGCGGTAGACGTAGAGGTCGTCGACGAGTCCGCCCCGATCGTTGGGCAGCATCGAGTACTGGCCCCTGCCGTGCTTCAGACGCCCGGCGTCGTTCAAGGTGCTCCAGCGCAGGAACTCCACCACCTGCGGACCGGTGACGCGCAACTGGCCCATGTGGCTGACGTCGAACAACCCCACTTCCTGACGGACGGCAAGGTGCTCCTGGTTGATGCCGCTCGGGTACTGGATGGGCATGGCCCAGCCGGCGAAGTCGACGATGCGCGCGCCGGACGCCTCGTGCCGATCGTAAAGCGGTGTGCGTTGCATCAGGCCCGACGATACCACGCGTCGAGCGCGTCCTGGTCGGGGCAGACGCCCCTCAAGCCTTCTGCGCCAGCTTCTCCAGCACCATCTTCGAGACGGCCTTCAGCGGCTCGACCACACCCTTGAACTCCGACGCCACGGCCTCGAAGTGCGGCACCGACCGGCTAGGGTCGAGCACTGCCTGGATCATCTCCACCGACAGCGCGTCGGGCAAGTCGCGCTTGTTGACCTGGATCACGTAGGGCACCTCGCCCAACCGGAGGTTGTACTCCTCGAGGTTCTCGCGCAGGTTGCGCAGCGACTCGGCGTTCGCGCGCAAGCGGTTCGGCGCCGAGTCGGCAACGAAGACGATCCCGTCGACGCCGCGCAGGATCAGGCGCCTCGACGAGTTGTAGAAGACCTGGCCGGGAACCGTGTAGAGGTGGAAGCGTGTCTTGAAACCGTTGACCTTGCCCAGGTCCAGCGGCAGGAAGTCGAAGAAGAGCGTGCGCTCGTCCTCGGTTTGCAGCGAGACCATCTCACCCTTGCCGTCCCCTGGCACGTGCTCGTAGATCTGCTTGAGGTTGGTCGTCTTGCCCGAGAGACCGGGGCCGTAGTAGACCAGCTTGAAGTTGATCTCGCGCGCCGAGAAGTTGATGGTGCTCATGGTTGCGTACGCTTCCCGAACAGACCGTCGAAGAGCTTGGCGGCGTCGTCGCTGAAGGCCTCGTCGAGGTCCAGCGTCGGGGGCGGTCCGTGATCCTCGGCCAGCGCCTCCAGCAGGCGCACCACGGCCTGCTTGGTGAACAGCTTGACCTTCCCGAGCGCAGCAGAGCCGTCGAACACCGTGACCAGCAGCGCCTCCGTACCGAGCTCCTCGACGTACGTGCCGACATCGGCGCCTTGCTGCACGGTCTCGCGGAAGGCGTCCTCACCGAAGAGCTTGGCGATCGCCACGTTCGCCGAGTGGTTCGACGCGATGAGGGTCGCCAGCGAGTCGAGCGAGGGCGGCTTGGGCGCCCAGACTGCGCGTTGGTGCACGAGCACGAAGCCCTTGAGGTCGACGATCAGCGCGTAGCGCGCGTGGCACTTGACCAACAGGTCCGCCAGCACCGCTTCGACGCGCTCGTACGTCTCGCCGTACAGGTCGAGCGAGGGCTCCAGCATGCGCCATGCTACCCGCTGCCTCTGGCACGGTACGTGAAACCTCCGATACGCCTGCGCCCGGGTCGACGCTTGGTAGCGTCAGCTTGGAGCCTCATGGAGATCATCATCCGACCTACCCCCGCTCACGCCGCCCGACTCGTCGCCCGGCTCGTCGCCGACCGCGTCAACGCCCAGCCGAACCTGGTCCTGGGCTGCGCGACGGGCCGCACGATGGACCCCGTCTACGCTTCCCTCGTCGCGTTCCACGGCACCGGCGAGGTGGACCTCTCGGGCATCACCACCTTCAACCTCGACGAGTACGTCGGTCTACCGGAAGAGGACCCGCGCTCGTACCACCACTACATGCGCGAGCACCTCTTCGACCCCGTGGGCCTACCGCCGGAGCGCACCCACCTGCCCGCGGGCAACGCCACCGATCTCCCGGAGGAGGCGCGGGAGTACGAGCGGCGCATAGTCGCGGCCGGCGGCATCGACCTGCAGTTGCTCGGCCTGGGCGTCACCGGGCACATAGGCTTCAACGAGCCGCTCTCGTCGCTGATGTCGCGCACGCGGGAGAAGGCCCTGACCCCCGAGACGCGCGCTCAGAACGCCGGGCTCTTCGGCGGAGACCCGGCCGCCGTCCCGAAGCGCGGGCTCACCATGGGTGTCGGCACCATCCTCGAAGCCCGCTCGGTGCTGATGCTCGTTACAGGGGAGGCCAAGGCGTCAGTGCTGGCCGCGGCGACCGAAGGACCGATAACGGCGCGCATCAGCGCCACCGCGCTGCAACTGCACCCGCGATGCACGGTCGTCGTCGACGAGGCCGCCGCGAGCGAGCTCGAGGGGGTCGACTACTACCGCTTCCTCTACGCCGAGGAGCCCGAGTGGGCACCCTACCGGAGCGACCCGGCCTACTAGGCAGCCGCTTCAGGCTCGCCGTGTCAACTCAGTAAGTGAGTTAGTGCGCTCGCTTGCCGCTCCACGGCGCCGCAAGCTATACTCCGGGACGCCGGTGAGGCCACGCCGGTCGACGAGGCGATGTAGCTCAGCTGGTTAGAGCGCACGACTCATAATCGTGAGGTCGACGGTTCGAGCCCGTCCATCGCTACCACGACCGACGCCCGCTCACCACGTGGTGGGCGGGCGCTCCTGTCGCTCATCCTCACTCGCCGCGGTAGAAGCGGCTCGTCTTGTAGTGCTCGTCGAGCAACGCCGTCACGAAGGCGACCACCGGGACCGCGAGGATCGCGGCGATCAGCCCCCC
Source organism: Trueperaceae bacterium (assembly GCA_007122815.1). Classification (GTDB taxonomy): domain Bacteria; phylum Deinococcota; class Deinococci; order Deinococcales; family Trueperaceae; genus CSSed10-48. Next base: position 5,711 of record SKSV01000056.1, read on the forward strand.
GAACGCGAACCCGCCTATCACGGCCAGGATGACCGTCACCGGGTGCAGGTTGGTGGACCGCGACAAGATCATCGGCGTCAGCACGTGGTTGTCGATCTGGTTCGCGATCACGAACACGAGGATCACGAAGACCACCTGCCACCAGCCGCCGGCGATGGCGATGATGACGGCCGGGATGGCGGGCAGGATCGAACCGAGGAACGGCACGATGTTGAGGAGCCCGGCGATCAAACCGATGAACCCCGCGAGCGGGAGCCCGATGATCGTCAGGCCGACGAAGACCATCACGCCGACGGCGACGGCGATGAGGAGCTGCCCGCGGATGTACCCGCCCATGGCCGTGTCGAGCGTCTGGGCTAGCGACCGGACCCTGTCGCGGTACTTCCGGGGGATGGCCTCGAAGAACGCGGCGGTGAAGCGGTGGTAGCCGTAGAGCACGTAGATCGTCAGGATGAAGACCAGCGCCACCTGGAAC
>SKSV01000331.1 GCA_007122815.1 Trueperaceae bacterium
CAAGGGACTGGCGCTCTCGATCGACGACTTCGGCACCGGCCACTCGACGCTCGTCAAGCTCGCACGGCAGCCCTTCTCGGAACTGAAGATCGACCGCCAGTTCGTGATGAGCGCGGCCAACTCGCATGAGTCACGCATCATCGTCCGTGCCATGATCGGCCTGGCGCACGGGCTCGGGCTCAAGGTGACAGCCGAAGGCGTGGAGGATGCGCCCACCTACGAGTTCCTGGCCGAGCAGGGTTGCGATCGCGCTCAAGGTTACTTCATCGGCAGGCCCATGCCGGGCGACGAGATCGAGGAGTGGGAGAGGAAGTGGGCCGTCCTCGCCGGCGCTGGTCAGACCAAGTGAAGAGGTCGGGGCTCGGGCGGGTAGCACCTCACATGGATGCGTTGTCGTCTAGCACCCTGCGCGAGCGCTTGCTGCAGCGCCTCTTGCTGATCACGGCCACGGTCGCTGCGGTGGCTTACGTACCCGGTGTGATCGCCTCCTGGCAGCAGGGGCTCGGGGCCTTGATCGCGCTGAACACGTTGGCGTGGCTCGCCGTCCTGGCGTTGACGCTCTGGCGCCGCGGCCCCTATGGCCTGCGTGGGGCGCTGTTCTTGGGGCTCTGGTTCGCCTTCGCGGTCGCGCTGACCTGGCTCGTGGGGCCTCTAGGGGCCGGTCCCGCCTGGATGGTCACGGTGCCCGCGATGGCTGCGCTGCTCTTCGGCATGCGCGGAGCCTGGCTCGCGCTCATCGGGATCCTCACCATGGGCGTCGTCTACACGCTCTGGTTGGTGGCTGCCGGAGGGGCCACCGAGGCTCTACCCGGCCCGGCCTACGACGTCTACTCATGGACTGCATCGCTCGGAGCGGTGCTCTTCCTGAGCGCGGTGCTGGCGACCGGAACGGCGTCGCTGATGAATGGCTTGGAGCGATCGGCGAGCGAGCTCCGCGCCGCGAACGAGCAACTGGAGGAGGCGCTTCGCGAGCGGGAGCGGCTCGAGTCGGAGCTAGTCCGCGGCGCCAACGTCCGGGCACTCGGGACGCTCGCCAGCCGCATCGCCCACGACCTCAACAACTTGCTGCTACCGGTTCTGATGGCCAGCGGGGAAGCGCGCGACGCGAGCCCTCCCGGCACGGCCGAACGCAAGCGCCTCGAACTCGTCGTCACCTCCGCAGAGCGGGCGCGAGACTTGGCGCTTCAAGTCCTAGCCTTCGGCCGCGAGGTCGCTCCCGAGCGCCGGCCGCTGGCGCTGCACGCAGCCGTCGAGGAGGTGGCGGCGCTGCTCGGCCCCGCTCTCCCTAGCAGCGCCGCGCTCCAGGTCTCGCTGCCGGAGCGGGAGGCGAAGGTGTGGGCGAACCCAGCCGAGCTGCACCAGGTACTCATGAACCTGGGTAGCAACGCGGCCCGGGCACTGCGCAGGCGCGGCAGCCTGCTGCAGATGGCAGTCTCGCTCCACGACACGACCGAGGAGGTCGAAGTGGTGGTGCGCGACGACGGGCCGGGCATCGCGCGCGACGACCTGAAGCGCGTGTTCGATCCCTACTTCACCACCCACGGCAGCGATCAGGGAAGCGACCGAGGGACCGGGCTCGGTATGCCGATAGTCCGTCACGTCGTGGAGAGTCTTGGAGGCCGCATCCACATCGAGACCGCGCTAGGTGTGGGCACCAGCGTCAGCGTCTGGCTCCCGTGGTTCAGCGTACCAACGGCCTCCGATGGAACGGCCGCGGAGCCCGCCGGCACGGAGACCTCGCTCCGGGTGCTGCTCGTGGACGACGACGACATGGTGCGCGCGTCGACGCGGATGGTGCTCGAGTCGCTCGGGCACGAGGTGATCGAGGCGTCGTCGGCGGACGCCGCGCTGGCGAGCGTCCGAGACGCTCCGCAAGCGGTGGACCTAGTGTTGAGCGACCAGGCGATGCCGGGGATGCGCGGGATCGAGCTCGCGGCCATGCTCTTGGAGCTCCGAGGCGATCTGCCCGTGGTGCTCATGTCCGGCTTCGTGGACGACGCCACCCAGCAGCGCGCGAGCGAGGTCGGGGTACGGCTGGTGTTGTCCAAACCCTTCGACCGACGGCGACTCACTGAGGCCATCGCGGCGGCGACGGCTTGAGCCCCTCGCGCGGGCGTGCCTCAAGTCGTTGACACACCGGCACGCAGGCCGCATCCTGAGGGAGCCACGGGGAGTGCCGATGGCGACCTGCTCGCTCGGGCGGTCGTAGGGCTCCGATAAGCGCGTGCGCGCGGCGGCGAGTGTCGCCCAGCGCGGCGCGAAGCCCAGGGCGCCGTGGCGCGCATCAGCAACCGAGCACGCCACGCCGTCCGACACGAGCCATCGTCGGAGGCGAGAGCGTGAGAGACCGCGACACGAAGAGACAGCACCTACACACCCTGGTCGAGCACCTGGACATCACCCAGGTGAACGTCGTGCCCCTCTTGGACATGATGGGCCAGACGGCGTTCTCGGCCCGGGACCTGGCGCGGGCGGGCCGCATCCTCGACATGATGGTGCGCGACGAGTCGTGCGGGATCATCCTCACCCTCGCCGGCAGCGTCGTGTCGGCGGGTCAGCGGAAGGTGATCGTGGACCTCTTGCAGGCGAACATGGTCGACGCCATCGTCTCCACGGGGGCCAACATCGTCGACCAGGACTTCTTCGAGGCGCTCGGCTTCCGCCACTACCAGGGTGACAAGTTCATGGACGACAACGCCCTGCGCGAGCTGATGATCGACCGGATCTACGACACCTACATCGACGAGGAGGAGCTGCGCCGCTGCGACGACACGGTTCGCGACATCGCCAGCGGTATGGCGCCGGGAGCGTACTCCAGCCGTGAGTTCATCGCCGAGATGGCGCGGTACCTGCAGCGGCGGGGTCTGGGCGAGGACAGCATCGTGCGCACGGCCTACGAGCGCGGGGTGCCGATCTTCGTGCCGGCGTTCAGCGACTGCTCGGCCGGCTTCGGGTTGGTGCACCACCAGGAGCACAACCCCGACGCGCACGTGGCGATCGACTCGGTGAAGGACTTCCGCGAGCTGACCCGCATCAAGGTCCACCAGGGCACCACAGGCATCCTCATGCTCGGTGGCGGGGTTCCGAAGAACTTCGTGCAGGACATCGTCGTCTCAGCCGAGTACCTGGGTCACGAGGCCGACATGCACAAGTACGCGGTTCAGCTGAGCGTCGCTGACGAACGCGACGGGGCTCTCTCCGGCTCGACCCTGAAGGAAGCCTCGAGCTGGGGAAAGGTGGACACCACCTGGGAGCAGATGGTGTACGGCGAGCTCACGGTGACCTTCCCACTCGTGGCGGGTTACGTCTGGCACAAGCGGGGCTGGGAAGGGCGCGCGCCGCGGCGTTACGACAGGCTCTTCCAGGCCGAACGGGAAGCCGTGACCAGCGGATGAGCGAGAAGCGGTGGCGGCCTCGCAGCCTCAGAAGCTGACGCGGGCCCCGTCGACGCCGGCGCTGGTGTTAGCGAACACCGCCTGCGCCCGCAGCAACCCGTCACCCTCGTCGAAGCCCGGCGGCAAGTGCACCAGTACCAGCTGTTGCACGCCCGCTTCGCGCGCCACTCGGCCGGCTTCCTCGGGCCGGCTGTGCATGGGCGGTTCATCGGTGGCCTCGTGCACGAGCAGGTCGGCCCCGCGCGCCATGCGCACTATGGCGCTCTGGTAGGCCGTGTCGCCCGAGTAAGCGAGCACGCCCCCGTCGTCGAGGTCCTCGAAGCGCAGCCCGACGCAGGGAACGGCGTGCTCGCCCGGCGTCGCGGTGACGCGCAGTGAGCCCGTCTCCAGCACCAGCGCGCCCTCCCGACAGGGCACGGTGTGATAGCGCAACTCCGGGTACCCGGGCCAAGCGCTCACGTCGAAGGTGTCGTGTACTCGTTTCGCCTGCGATACGGCTCGCTCGATGCCGTACACGTCCAAGGGTTCGCGACGCCCCTCGAGCCACATGCGTTCCAGCAGCAGCGGGAAGCCGGCCACGTGGTCGGCGTGCTCGTGCGTGAGGATCAGGGCGCTCAGGGAGCGGGGCGACAGGCCATGTGAAAGCAGCCGCTGCGCCGCATCGCCACCGCAGTCGACGAGCACCAGCTCGGCTCCGAGCTCCACCGCCAGCATGGTGGTGGTCCGGCTACCGTCGCTGGCGGCTGCGCCGGTTCCGAGTAGGTGCAGGGTCGCCACGTTCGCTACCGTCCTAACGCGGCGCCCTATCTACTGGCGCCGTTACGTCGATGATACGGGCGAGACGGGTCCGGCGGCTCGCAGTCGCCACACGACCCGGGTGACGATCGGTCGCTGGCGGCGAGCCGGGCGGTCACGTTGAGGTGAGCTGATGATGCCCTCCGGCCCGTCTCCGGGCGTCGAGAATGTCGGCTGTCACCCCACGCCGGCGGGCGGCGCGTGCATCAATGGTCGGAGCCGCCACGCTTTCCCAGGGCGTGGCAAGGAGCCTGTCCATGCCTATCCCTCCGCTCGAGTTCCGTCAGACCCTCGGCCACTGGCCCTCGGGAGTCACCGTCGTGACGATGCGCCAAGGCGACACGACTCACGGCATCACCGTGAGCGCCTTCAGCTCGCTCTCGCTCGAGCCCCCGCTCGTGGGCATCGCGATCGCCCGAAAGGCGCGCTCGCACGGCTTCCTGCAGCGCGTGGAGCGCTTCGGGGTGAGCGTCTTGCGCGAGGATCAGCGCGGTCTGTCGGAGCACTTCGCCGGCCGTCCCAGCGAGCTCGAAGGTTCGCCCTTCGAGGAGTACGAGGGTCTGCCGGTGCTGCGCGGGGCGGTGGCGCACCTGGCCTGCGACATCGTCCAGAGTGTCGACGTCGGAGACCACACGCTCTACGTGGGCCGTATCGAGGCGGCGAGCGTCAGCGACGAGGCACCGCTCGTATACCACCGCGGCGGTTACCACCGTCTAAGCTAGGTTGCGCAGCTTGGCCAGGTCGCGCGCGTGCCCCTGCTCGTCGTCGCCCAAGGGTGTCTCCAGGATCATGGGGAGGCGCTCGAAGCGGGCGTCGTCGATCAGCCGGGCGAGGCCGTCGAGGCCGATCTCCCCGTCACCCACGTTGGCGTGCCGGTCCTTGCGCGACCCGAGCGGGTGGCGCGAGTCGTTCAAGTGCCAGGCCATCACACGCTCCAGCCCGAAGCTCTCGTCGGCGCCGCTGAGCAGGGCCTCGTAACCGTTGGCGGTGCGCAGGTCGTGGCCGGCGGCGAAAGCGTGACAGGTGTCGAGGCAGACGCCCACGCGCGCGGGTTCGGCCAGCATGGCGAGCAGCCTCCCGTGGTGCGCCAGGTCGGCGCCGAGGACCGTACCCTGGCCGGCGGTGTTCTCCAGGAGCAGGGTGACCCCGCCCCCTGGGAGGCGGGAGAAGACCTCGTCCAATGAGCGCGCGATGGCGTCCAGACCCTTGTCTTCGCCCTGCCCGACGTGCGCCCCTGGGTGCACGACCAGGGCGTCGATACCGAGCACGTCGCAGCGCTGCAGCTCGTCGACGAGGGCGTCGCGGGAGCGCTCGGCCGTCTCCGGCACGGCGCTCGCGAGGTTGATCAGGTACGAGGCGTGCGCTATCACCTGCAGCGGTGCGGGCACGCTCGGCCCAGGGGTGACGGCGCGCGCGCTCCGGAAGGCCTCGATGGCGCTCTCCGCGAGCGGCTTGGCGCGCCAGGCGTTGGCGTTCTTGACGAACACCTGCAGAGCGTCGCAACCGATCGCGGCGCCCCTCTCGCAGGCCTTCGCGACCCCGCCTGCGGCCGAAACGTGCGCTCCCAGACGTCCCATGCAGGTGAGTCTACCGCTGCGACCGGCCCTCGCCCAGCGAGGGTAGACTCGCCGGGTGCTCCGAGATCAGGTGCTCGCTCCCGATCCAGGCGAACTCGTTGCGTTCCTGAACGAGCACCTGCAAGGCGGAGGCGCCCTGTTGCAGGTGGTGGCCGAGTGCGAGGTCGCGTACCACGGGCGCGCGGCGAGCGTCGCCGACGCGGGTGACTACCTGGTGATGGTCAAGCCGGACGGCAGCCTGCAGGTGCACGGCTACAAGGGGGTTAAGCCGGTCAACTGGCAACCTCAGACGGACGAGCTGTGGGCCGGCATCGAGGACAGCCAGGCGCAGCTCGTCGCGGAGCGGCGCAGCCCCGAGGAGTTCGTGCGCGTGGTCTTCCTCGAGACCGCGCTGGCTCAGGCGATACACCTGCG
>SKSV01000249.1 GCA_007122815.1 Trueperaceae bacterium
AGACGCACCAGCGCAACGCGCTCGGCTCGCTTCGCGTGCCCTCTCGCCGGCGCGCCCTGCCGGCGCTCGCAGGGTCGTGCGGCGAGCTCACCGCTGCGCTGCCTGGTCGGCGCGCAACCAGCTGCTCACCGCGGCGACAACCAGCCTGACGAGCGGTACCAGCACGAGGCCGACGGCGACGCCAACCGCGAGCGCGATCAGGCTGCGCTGGAGCGAGACGAGCACGGGCGTGTGGTAGTGGCTGAAGCTGTTGAGGATGCTGGCTTGCGCCACGACGCCCGCCACCAGGAGCGGGCCCGTGGCCCACGCTGGCCAGCGCCGGTTGAACAGTGCGATGACCGCGAGAGGGTGACCGAGCAGCTCCTTGAAGCGCGGCCTCACGAAGAGCTCGTTGAGCGCCGAGCGCAGCGCCAGCTCCGCTTCCGTCGCCTCCAGGAGCGGGAAGTTGCCGCGCCTCATGACCACGAGCGCCAGCACCGCGACTACGGCCAGCGCCACGCTCACGTCACCGAGCCGCACGCGGTGGGACCAGAGGCTCCTCACCCAGGTCGCTGGCCGGCGCCAGCGCAACATCAGCTGCGCGGCGATCAAGGCCGGAGGGAGGATCAGTGTGGCAGCAACCCCAGCGAACGGCTCTATCGCGAGCATGCTGGCCCTGTCCGAACCCACCGCCACCAGCAGCACGGCGCCCGCCAGGCTCACGCCGGTGGCCCCGATGAGCGCCAGGGGACCGTGGCGGAGGAGGGCGAAGCCCAGCACCGGGAAGACGATGGCGGCCACCAGCGCCGCCGCGGGCCAGCTGAGCCCCGCGCTCAGGACCGCGAGAGCGGCGATCGCCAGCGCGGCGAGCGCGCCCCACGGTGCCGGGAAGGCCAGCGCCAGCAGCGCGAGGCCCGCCGCGATCCCGAGCGCGGCGGCGAGCCTGGGCCTGGGCGAGGGTGAGTAGTCGACGTCGCGCAGCTCCAGGCCGCCTACCGTGAAACCCGCGCGCTCCAGCGCGCGGCGCAGCTCGGCGACGAGCGCCTCGGTGTTGGCGAGCATGTCGCCGAGCTGCTCCTCCGTGTAGGGCCGCAGGTAGAACAGGCTGACGTTGCGCTCGTTGGCTGCTAACAAGTACTTCTCGACCACCTCGGTGGGGCGCAAGCGCTGGTTCAGGTGGTCCTGGTTGAACGACAACAGCCGCACGGTGGGGACGCGTCCCGCCACCTGCGGCATGCCGTCTTGCGGCGTGCCCTCGATGATGGCGGTCAGGTAGCCCTGGCTCACCTCGACCACCTCTTCGAGGGCAGACGGGTGCCCGGCTACCTGCAGCCCGGCGTAGACGAGGTAGCGAGCCTCGGGCGGGTAGTCGCTGCCGACGTCCACGAGCCCGGGGAAGTTCCGCGGCCGGTAGGCGATCTCGAAGCCCGCCTCCGCCCAGGCCTCCACCTTGGCGCGGTCGACACCTACGGGCCTGGTGCGGAACGAGTCCCCGGGCCAGGCGTACCAGGTCTCGCCGGCGAGCGTGAGCGCGTCCGGAGGTGGGTCGGTGTTGCTGAGCAGGCGCTCGGCGGCACCCGGCTCGAGGGGCCTGACCAGGGTGCTGTCCGCGGCGACCGCCGGGCGCTCTTCGCCGAGCAGGCTGGCCAGCGCGTAGGCTTCGCGGCCCAGCAGCGCGGCTATCCGACCCGACAGCGCCGCCGTCTCCACGGTGTCCTCGTAGAGCGCGACGCCGCTCAGGCCCAGGTCTTGGTAGCGCAGGCCGAGTTCGAGGGTCTCCATGCCCAGGTAGCTGGCCTGTTCCGCGAGGGCGAACTCGTCCATGACCATCGCTACGCGGCGCTCGGTGCCCTCCCCGCCAACGCGCTCCAGGACCAGCATCGAGGCCGGCACGAGCGTGAGTGCCAGCAGCACCCAGAGGAGCAGAGCCAGTCGCGGGTGGCGCTCCGCCAAGCTCGTCGGTCGTGCTGGCGCTGAGGTCACTCCCCGGGTCACGGTCGCGACTCGCCCATCCCTGCACGCGCGCGCTCGGAGCTCGCGGACGCCTCGAACGCGCCGCTGAGATGCCGCGTCACGAAGGCCCGCAGCACCTCGAGCGCCACGCGGTTCGCGGCGCCTTCGGGGACGATCAGGTCGGCGTGGGCCTTGGAGGGTTCGACGAAGAGGTCGTGCATCGGCTTCACCGTGCGGCGGTACTGCTCTATGACGCTCTCGGCGGAGCGTCCACGCTCGCGCACGTCACGCTCCAGCCTGCGGATGAAGCGCTCGTCTGCTGGTGCGTCGACGAAGACCTTGAGGGTGAGCCGGGTACGCAGGGCCGGGTGGTGAAGGACCAGGATCCCCTCCACGATGATGATGTGGGCGCTCGCCAGGCGCAGGGTACGGTCGCTGCGATCGTGGCGGGTGAAGTCGTAGACGGGCCGCTCGATCGCCTTCCCGTCCAGCAGCGACTCGACGTGCGCCACTAGGAGGTCGTGATCGAACGCGCCGGGTTCGTCGTAGTTCGTGGCTGCCCGGGCTTCGAACGGTACGTGCGGCTGAGCCCGGTAGTAGGCGTCTTGCGGGAGCAGAGCGACGTTCTCTTCTCCCGCTGTCTCGACCAGGGCTCCGGCTACGCTCGACTTCCCCGAGCCCGTGCCGCCCGCGAGGCCGATGACGAGAAGTCGTCCTTCGGGCATGGCGCTCAGGCGGGCACGGCCGCCACCGCGTCGCCGCGTCGGCGCGCGACCGCAGCGCGGATGAAGCCGGTGAAGGGCGGACTCGGACGCATCAACCTGGAGGTGAACTCGGGATGCGACTGCACCCCCAGGAAGAAGGGGTGATCGGAGAGCTCGACGGCCTCGACGAGCCCCCCGCCCCGGCCCTCCATGCCCGGCGTGACGCCGCCGACCACGAGCCCAGCGGCCTTCAGCGCGTCCACGTAAGCGGGGTTCACCTCGTAGCGGTGGCGGTGCCGCTCGAACACCGTCGAGGGGTGGCCCGCCACCGCGGCCGCTTCGAGGCGGCCAGCGTAGAGTTCGGCCAGCAGCGTGCCGGGCGACACTCGCATCGGCCAAGAGCCCAGGCGCATGGTCCCTCCCATGCCGTCCACCTCGAGCTGTTCGGGCATGAGATCGATCACCGGGTGAGGGGTGTAGGGGTCGAACTCGGTCGAGTTGGCACCCTCCAGGCCGGCGACGTGTCGCGCGTAGTCGATGACCGCGACCTGCAGACCGAGGCAGATGCCTAGGAAGGGCACACCTTCCTCGCGCGCGAAGCGCGCCGCGCGCACCTTACCCTCGATCCCCCGGACCCCGAAGCCGCCGGGGACCAGCACGCCGTCGAAGGCGCTGAGCTGGTCGAGGTCACCGTCGGCTACCGCCTCGGCGGAGACCCAGTCGATGTCCACCCTGGCGCGGTTCGCGATACCGGCGTGCTTGAGCGCCTCCATCAGCGACAGGTAGGCGTCGGGCATGGCCACGTACTTGCCCACCACGCCGATGTTGACGCTGGCTTCGGGTTGCCTCAGCACCCTAACCGCCTCGTGCCAGACGCGCAGTTCGGGCGTTACGCGTTCGAGCTTCAGGTGGCGCTCCAGCAGCTTCGCGATGCCCTGCTGCTCGAGCATCTCGGGAACCGCGTAGACGTGGTCGGCGTCGTACGCGCTGAAGACCGCGTCGACCTCGACGTTCGTGAAGAGCGCGATCTTGCTGCGCGCCTCGGGAGGCAAGGCGCTGCGGCTGCGCAGTATGAGACCGTCGGGCTGGATCCCGACACCGCGCAGCGTGGCTACGGAGTGCTGCGTCGGCTTGGTCTTGTACTCCTCGCTGCTGCCGAGGTACGGCAGCAGCGTCACGTGCAGGTAGAGCGTGCGGTCGCGACCCACCTCGAAGCGCACCTGACGAATCGCCTCCAGGAAGGGTAGCGATTCGATGTCACCCACGGTTCCGCCGACCTCCACGAGCACGATCTCGGCGTTCGACTCCTCGCCGGCCTGGTAGATGCGCGCCTTGATCTCGTCGGTGACGTGGGGAATCACTTGCACGGTCTGGGAGAGGTAGACGCCTTGGCGCTCCTTCTGGATGACCGCCTGGTAGACCTGCCCGGTGGTGACGTTGTTGCTGCGGCCTAGGTCGATGTCGAGGAAACGCTCGTACGTGCCGATGTCCAGGTCGGTCTCTGCGCCGTCCTCGGTGACGAAGACCTCGCCGTGCTCGTAGGGGCGCATGGTGCCTGCGTCCACGTTTATGTACGGGTCGATCTTGACGGCGGTGACCCGGTACCCGCGTGTCCTGAGGAGCGCCCCGATGCTCGAGGTGGCTATGCCCTTCCCGAGGCTCGAGACCACACCGCCAGTTACGAAGACGTACTTGGTTTCATGGCTCCCGTCCACGGAAGCGCATCGTATCACCGACGCCCTAGGCGCCCGCGGCCCGGGACGGGCGCTGCGTGGTAGCGTCTCGCTCGTGCGCTGCGCGACGCGGTCCGCCGTGAGCCGCCAGCTAGACGTCGCCGCGCGCGGTGGGAGTCGCGTGAGACCAGCGGACGGTATCCTCTTCGTTGTGACCGGCGCTTCGGGCGTCGGCAAGGGCACCATCAGGCAGGCTGCGGTGACGGGCCTCGGCGACATCCACTTCTCGGTATCGGCCACCACCAGAGCGCGTCGCGAGGGTGAGGTGGACGGTGTCCACTATCACTTCGTTGAGATCGCTGAGTTCCGGAGGATGCTCGCGCGCGACGAGTTGCTCGAGCACGCCGAGTACGTGGGCGATCACTACGGCACGCCCGCCGGCGCGGTCGACGAGGCGCTGGCGGCCGGGCGCGACGTGATCCTGGAGATCGAGATCGACGGTGCCAGACAGGTGAAGGCGAAGCGTCCCGATGCCGTCATGCTCTTCATCGCTCCCCCTTCCCTCGTCGAGCTCGAGAGGCGTCTGAAAGGCCGCGGCACCGACGACGAGGAGAAGATCGCGCGGCGGCTGGAGCGGGCCCGCGAGGAGCTCCGGGTGGTGCGAGAGTTCGATTACGTGGTGGTGAACGACTCTCTGCATGACGCTGTGACGTCGTTCCAGGCCGTCATCAGGGCCGAGCGGCTGCGCGCTAGGCGCCTGAGTGACGCCTTCGTGGCGGAGCTCTTGCGCGAGAGTTGAGCGGCGGCTGTTACACTGCCCACGGCAAGAGCTGGGCGCTGCCGAGAGGGCGCGCCCGGGGTAGCGAGTGGAGGACTGATGGCACAAGAGGGCTACGACCGCCTGATGGCGTTGACCGATTCGCGTTACCGGCTTTCGATGATCGTCGCGCGGCGCGCCGCGCAGCTCAAGGGGGGTGTCCCCACCACGCTCGCCATCGATGAGCAGCCGGACACGCGCAACACCGTAACGATCGCGATGCACGAGCTCAGGCTCGGCCGCGGCATCGTCTGGGGCGATGACCTGCCGAGCTGGGAGGAGCTGTCTCGGCACGTGGTCGACGAACGCAAGCGTGAGGAGCCGAGCTTCACGGTCTCCCGGGCAGACCTCTTCACCGACGACGACTGAAGTGTTCTCGGCGCACACGGCTCCACCGGGTGGGTTATAATGCATGAATATGCCGAGTAAAGACTACCGCCAGCGCCTGATCGAAGAGATGGTCGAGAAGGAGTTCATCTCCACCCAAGCCGAGATCGCCGAGCACCTAGCTCAGCGCGGGATCAACGTCACCCAGGCGACCATCAGCCGCGACGTCAACGAGCTGAGGCTGGTGCGGCTTCCGGCCGGAAACGGCCAGCACCGCTACCGCTCGACGCCATTGGCTGCCGAGGAGGACGTCGTCGGTGAGCTCTCGCAGCGCTTCAAGCTCTTCGTGCGCGACCTCGACCGCGGTGAGAACCTGCTCGTGATAACCACCGACGAGGGACACGCTGCCGGCATCGCCTACGTGATCGACAAGCTGGATCGCGACGAGATCGTGGGTACGCTGGCGGGCCAGAACACCATCCTGGTCGTCTGCCGCGGCGCTGAGCAAGCCGCGGCCCTGCTGGAAGAGTTCGAGTCACTCCTCGAGTGAGCGAGGCGGAGACCGCAACTCCTGCAACTCCCGCTCACAAACCCGACGGGAACGCGTGCTAGCGTGACCCCGTACCGGAGGTCACCGATGCGCACACTGCTCCTCACGCTGGTCCTCGCGGTGGTCGGAAGCGCGGCCGCCTC
>SKSV01000336.1 GCA_007122815.1 Trueperaceae bacterium
AGCCAGGCCGAGGCTCGGCAGGCGCGGCTGGTCCAGATCGGGACCGGTGAGCGCTCCGAGAAGATCCGGACCTACAACGTGCCCCAGTCGCGCGTCACCGACCACCGCATCGGCTTCACCACGCACGACCTGACCGGCGTGCTCGCGGGCGCACTCGGGCCCCTCACCGAAGCGCTGGCACAGGCCGACGAGGCGAGACTGGTCGCCGAGCGCTCGGACACGTCAAGCGGGGACGACGGAGCCAGGGAGGCGAGGCGTGGCCCGGCGTGAGTTCGTGGTGGCGGCCGCCATCATGCTGGACACCAGCGGGCGCGTGCTGCTGGTGGGGAACGACTGGCAGGGGTTCGGCCACGTTCGCTGGACGCTGCCTGGCGGCGTGGTGGAGCGGGGCGAGTCGACGCTCGACGCGCTGAGCCGCGAGGTTCGCGAGGAGACCGGCCTCGAGATCACCTCCATCGAGCACCTCGCCTACGCCGTTCACGTCGAAGACCAACGGCGCAACGACCGCGCCGTCTCGTTCGCGTTCCTGGCCGCGTACGACGGTCTCCTCCACCCGCGCGACCCGGACGGCTTCATCGTGGAGGCGCGCTTCGTGCCGGTCGAGGAGGTCGAACAGATCATCCCCATCCCGCCACTGCGTCAACCGCTAGCAAACTACCTGCGTGACCGCGTACCCGGACGCTTCTACAGCTACGAGGGCTGGGACGGTCGCGGCCTGCGGAGCGTCGGCTGAGACGTCGCGGTTACGCTCCTGCCCGCGTGCGTGGGGCAACTGGCGAGGGCCTCCAGGATGACGCCGCTGGCGCGAGCCCACTGCCGATGAGCTTCTACGAGCTCCCTGCGGAGGTGGTCGCGCCCGCGCTCCTCGGCGCGACGCTCGAGGTCGGGGGCCGCGACGGCGTGACTCGCCGCGGGCGCATCGTCGAGACCGAAGCGTACGTGGGAGCGCACGACCTGGCCTGCCACGCGTCCAAGGGGCGCACCGCCCGGACCGAGGTGATGTTCGGGCCAGCCGGCCGTGCCTACGTGTACCTCGTCTACGGCCTCCACGAGCTCTTCAACGTGGTCACCGGAGCGCCCGACGACCCGCAGGCGGTGCTGGTGCGCGCCGTCGAGCCCGAAGCAGGGACGTCGGGTCCGGACGGGCACGAGCGCGGTGACGGCCCTGGCCGGTTGACGCGCCTACTCGACATCGACCGACGCCTCCTGGGCAGCCCGGTCGACAGACCGCCGCTCGTGCTGTACGCGGGAGCTCCGCCACGCGAGGTCGCGGTCACGCCCAGGGTCGGGGTCAGTTACGCGGGTCCTGAGTGGGCGGAAGCGACGCTACGCTTCGTGGACGCCGGCAGCTCTCACCTGTCGGTGTCGTTGGCTCGGCTCGGCCCCTCCGGGTACTCGTCGCGCGGCCGGCGCGCGCCGTCGCGCACGCCCTCCACGTAGGGCTCGACGTGCAGCGTGGTGGTGAGCTCCCTCAGCTGTCCGTGGATCTCCTCCTCGATGGCGACCGCCACCGCGTGCGCCTCACGCACGCTGATATCGGGGTCCACGAAGACGTCCACCTCGGCGAAACGCGCCCGCCCAGCAGCCCTGGTGCGCAGGCGGTGGTACCCCTTCACCGCGGGGTTCGCCTCCAGAGCGTCCATGATCCGGCGCTCCTCGGCCTCGGGTAGGCGCTCGTCCAGCAAGCCCGAGAGGCTCCCAGTCAGCACCTTCAAGCCCTCTCGCACGATGTTGACGGCCACCACCATCGCCACGAGCGGGTCGAGGCGCTCCCAACCGGTCAGCACCACCAGCACCACGCCCACCATCACGCCCGCTGACGTCCACACGTCGGTGAGCAGGTGCCGGGCGTTGGCGATCAGCCCCGGCGACTCCAGCCGCTTTCCCTGGGCGAACAGGTACCAGACGAGCAGCGCGTTCACGGCGGTGGCGGCCACTACCAGCAGCATGCCCAGCGCGACCTGCTCGAGCGGCTCGGGCGACCACAGGCGCTGCCCCGCCGACCAGAGGATCGCTCCCGCAGCGAGCAGGATCATCGCTCCCTCGAACACGCTCGAGAGGAGCTCGGCCTTCTGGTGGCCGTACGGGTGGTCGTAGTCGGCCGGGCGCGCGGCCAACCTGACGGCCGCGATCAGCGCCAGCGCCGAAGCCACGTTCACGAGCGACTCCGCGGCGTCGGAGAGGAACGAGACCGAACCCGTGGTGGCCCACGCGAAGAGCTTGAGCACCACCACCACGCTCGCTCCCGCGAGGCTCACACGTGCTGCGCGAGCGCGGCCCCTGCGCGCGCTAGACCCCTTCATCGCGGTCACCTCGAGGCCCGGCCTGCGGCGGCCTACTGGTCCTCGTCGCCCGAGTCGTCCGAGTCGTCCAAGTCGCCCGAGTCGTCCGAGTCGTCCGAGTCGTCGCTCACGCCGAGGGCCCCGGGGTCGCTCGCCAACTCCGCGAGCGCCGCTTCGAGGTCGTCACCGGTGTAGTCGGTGACGGTCTCGGCGATCAGCGCGAGCGCCCGCTCGGCGTCGCCGCTCGGCACCAGCACCAAGCAGGCGCTCGAGTCACCCACACCCAAGTGCGCGAGCGCGTCAGGGACCCCTGCGGCGGGCCGCACCGTGGCGACGAAACCCTCCTCCTCCAGCAGGGCCGCGACCATCTCAGCGAGCGGCATCGCGGGCGCCAGGTCGACCACCGTCCAGCGGTCGCCGTTCAGGGTCATCTCGAGCCCCTTCACGGGCGGCCACCGAGGAACGCGCTCACCAACGCGCGGTAGCCGCCGACGGCGGCGTGCAGCTGCGGCACCGGAACGTGCTCGGCGCTGGTGTGCGCCAGCTCGGGATCACCCGGGCCGAAGCCAATGATGGGCGCGCCCATCGCCGCCAGGTGCGGAGCGTCGGTCGCGAACCACCAGGTCTGAACTTCCACGCTCTCGCCCAAAGCGGCCGTCAAGGCGCGGCGCGCGGTAGGTACCACGGGGTGGTCGGCGTCCAGCAGGTACGCCGGGTTCTCGCGCGGGAGCGTCATCTTCACGGCGCCGTCCTCGCTCGTGAACTCCTCCTCCGGCACCTCGAGCGACGCGCCCTCGTCGAGCGCCCGCAGGCGCTCGAGAATGTCGGCGCGAGCCTCGCCCGGCACCATCCGGTAGTCGATCGCGAGCTCCGCTGAGCCCGGCACCACGTTCGTCCCGTCCCGCGGCCAGGTCACCAGCGACGTGGCGGTGGCGCTGGACCTGCCCAGCCCAGCGCGGCTCGGTAGGTCGAGCCCCTCCAGCGCCGTCACGAAGCGGGCGGCGCGCGCGAGGGCGTTCTCACCGAGCTCGGCGCGGCCGGCGTGCGCGAGGCGCCCTGGGAAGACCGCGCGCACCTCGCAGCGGCCGCGGTGCCCGAGCATGAGGCGCAGACCGCTCGGCTCACCCACCACGACCACATCGGCTCCCTGGGTGCTCGCCAGGTAACGCGCGCCCATACCGCCGATCTCCTCCTGGACCACGCCGGTGAAGAGGATCCTGCCCGCCACGGCGTCGTCCGCGGCGAGCCTCGCTCCGACCGCCATCGCAGCGAGTGGCCCCTTCATGTCGCAAGCGCCGCGGCCGTAGACACGGCCGCCATCGAGCACGCCGGCGAAGGGAGGGTGCGGCCAAGCCTCCAGGTCACCCGCGGGCACGGTGTCCATGTGCCCGTTGAGCATGAAGGTCGGGCCCTCCCCTCGACGCAGCTCACCGATGACGTTCCCGGCCGCGTCGACGCTGACCTCGTCGTAGCCGAGGTCGGTGAGGGCGTTCGCCAGGACGGTGGCGGCGGGCGATTCGCGACCCGTTGGGCTCTCCGCACGCACGAGTTCACGAGTGAGGTCGACCACGACGGCATCCATGTTGAGTCATCCTACACGTCTCCCGAGCGCCTCCCGGTCTAACATCTGGCGTGGCTTGGAGCTGCACCTCGTGCCAACACGACAACCTGGACGAAGCCCTCGTCTGCGACTCCTGCGGGATCGCCAGACGCTGGCAGGAGGACCCTCCGCTCGACATACCCAGATCCCCGCCGTGGCATCACGTCGGCGCCGCTTGGGCGGCTGCTGGCTACGCTGGGCTCGCCGTCGCTGGAGTGCTGGTCCTCCTGGTACCAGCCTGGCTCGAAGCCCTGGGCATCGCCGCTCATTGGGTACTGCTAGAGGTCGGTGTAACGGGCGCGGCGTTCGTGAGCGCGCTGATCGAGGCCGTGTGGCAACGCAACTTCAACAGAGCCGAGCTGAGCGCTGCTCAGACCGTGCGCATAGGCCAGGAGTTCGAGGCAACACTCACGCTGGTGCCCTACCGCACGCTGGAGAACGTCAGCGTCGACCTCGAGCTGGTGGATCGCTACTTCGTGAAGGTGGTGCGCGACGGGCAGCGGCAGTCCAGCGCCCGCAGCCACGTCGTCGAGCGACATCGCATGCAGCTGCGCACTCCCTTGACCGGACGCCGTGAGCACCTGTACGTCGCACGCATGTTCGCTCCCGTGCCTACCGCGAGTCAAAGCGACGTCCAGGCCGAGATCATGGCGTCGGTCCTGGCGATTTTCGGACCGTTCGTCCCAGGCCTCGGTCACTACGCCCGCAACCTGCGCGAGCACGGGGGCTTCTTCGTGCGCGCGGTGGTGCGCTTCGGGATCTGGCGCCGCGTCTACGAGAGGCGCGTCGTGGCCGTCATGGTGCCCGTGGCGAGGTCATGAGGGAGGCCTCGTCGGGCCGCCACGCGTAGCGCGCGAGGTCGATGCCCTCGGGACCGACATCGACTCCCTCCTCGCGGAGCAGGGCCTCCTGCAGCTCACCGGCGCCGACCTTGTGGGTGGAGATGCCGCCGGAGGCGTTGACCACGCGGTGCCACGGCACGCCCTCGCTGGTGCCGCTGCGGTAGAGCACTCCCCCCACTTGTCGCGCCGCGCGGGGCGCACCCGCCAACAGCGCCACCTGGCCGTAGGTGGCGACGCGACCCGTCGGGATCGCGCGCACCACCGCCAGCACCCGCTCGCGGAAACCGACCTGCACGTGTTCTGGCGCGAGGCGCTCGGGTTCGGAGCTCACCCCGACATGCTAGCGCCACCCTGTAGACTCGCGAGCGTGGGAACGACGCGAGAGCTCACGCGGGCGTCTTCATGAGCACGGGCGACCCGATGCTGGACGGCTGGCTGCAAGCCGCCTCCTGGCTCTTCCTGTTGGGTGTCTGCCTCGTCCTGGTGAGCGCCGTCCCGTCCCTCAACGCGCGCTTCCCGCGGCTGCTGCTCCACGGCTTCTTGCTGGCCATCGCGTCGCTGGCGATGGCCCTGGTGGCTGCCTTGACGCTCGCTTGAGCCTCGGGAGCGGGTCGTCACACTGCGCAAGCGGGTGAGCAAGCGACCCAAACCTGCGGGCAGAGCCTGCGAGCTCGCCACACGACCCGAGCCGCGCGAACTGCAGCCCCGCGCTCCACGCTGCTACGATGGCGCACGTGAACGACGCCTCTGCCAACCAGAACGCTGCAGGACCATGAGGGCGCACGTCATCACGTACGGCTGCCAGATGAACGAGTACGACACGCTCACGATCCGCTCCGAGCTGGTGGCTGGCGCTCACGAGCTCGTCGACTCGCCGCAGGACGCCGAGCTCATAGTGCTCAACACCTGCGCGGTTCGCGGCAAACCCGTCGAGAAGGTGATCTCGCTCCTGGGTGACCTGCGCAAGCAGCGACAACACGGCCGTGACCTGACCATCGCGTTGATGGGCTGCCTGGCGCAGCTCGAGGAAGGCCGCGACATCGCCAAGAAGTTCGGTGTCGACGTGCTCGTCGGACCCGGAGCCATCACCGACATCCTCAGCGCGATCGCGGGGCTCGAGGAGCGCCGCACCTCGGGACCGCCCTCGGGACCGCTCGAGGCCCGGCGCTTCCGTGGTGACCTCGTCGACCACCTGACGCCGCCACCGCCACCTGGTACCCAGACCGGCTACCTCACGATCATGCGCGGCTGCGACCACCGCTGCACGTACTGCATCGTCCCCACCACGCGCGGCCCCGAGGTGTCGCGTCCCCTGGACGCCATCTTGCACGAGGCTACCGCCATGCGGGACGCCGGCGTGCAGGAAGTCGGGCTGCTCGGGCAGAACGTGAACAGCTACGGCC
>SKSV01000008.1 GCA_007122815.1 Trueperaceae bacterium
CGAAGGCGCCGGCCTGCCGAGCCCGCGCGACCCTGCGCGCCACCGCCTCGGCCTGTTCGAGGCGGCCGGCCGCCGCCAGGAGACGAGCCTCCAGCAGGTCGCAGGCGCGCAGCAACGGCAGCGAACGACCCCTGTCCGCCACCTCGAACGCCTCGGCATGTACCGTCAGCGCCCTCTCGTCATCGCCTTCGGCGAGGAGCACCTCGCCGATCGCGATGCGAAAGCCGACACGCTCGGCCAGGCGCCCCGAGTCGTCGGCAACACTCAGCGCCCGCTGCGCGGACTCGAGCACCTCGGCGCTTTCACCGAGCGAGCCTGCGATCTCGACCGCGGCCTCCAGCAGCGCAGCTTCGACCGAGACGTCCTCGTCGTTAGCGCTGGCCACCTCGGCGCGTCGCAGCGCCGCTCGCGCCGCCTGGAGGTCCGCTCGCCTCACGGCTAGGCGCGCGAAGAGAGCCTCGTAGCGCGCGGTTCCGGCTCCGGAGAGCTCCGCCTGGCGCAGCGCGGCGCGCGTCCAGCGCTCCGCCTCCGCGAGCTGCCCCGACCAGAACGCGAGCCAAGCCCGGTGGGAGTAGATGAGCCTGAGCACTTCCGGACCGGCATCCACGCCGGCCTCCTGCTCGGCCAAGGCGAGTTCGGTGGTGGCCCGCTCGCGCTCCCCGCTCACCGCCCAGGCTCGCCCGAGCGCGGTCCTGGCACTCACGACGTACTGGACCAATCCGGCCTCGGTCGCCTCCTCGAGGGCGCGCTCAGCCTGCCGCCTGGCTTCGTCGAGCGGCCCGGTCAGGCACAGGGCATCGGCGAGGTTCGCGCGCGCCAGAGCCCTGTCGGTCAGCTTCGGAGCGCGCTCCAGCAGCTTCAGCGCCACGCGCGCCGCATCCGCGTAAGCTCCGTAGGCGCCACGGCTCGCCTCCAGCAGCGCCAGGTTCAGCTGCGCGCTGCCGGCGCCACGCTCATCGCCTAGCGAGCGCAGTAGCGCGATGGCCTCCTGCAGGCGCTGGGCTGCGGCGTCACTGCGCCGCGCCAGTCGGTCTACCAGGGCCAGGTTGTTGAGCGCTTCCGCCTCCGAGCGCAGGTCCCCGAGTTCACGGGCGATCTCCAGGCGGCGGCCGAAGCCACGCTCGGCGCCCTCCACGTCGCCCGCCTCGAACGCCATGGCGCCGCGGACTTGGGAGACCATCGCGGCGTCCTCCTTGCGCAGCGGCACACCTTCGGCCTCGTCGAGAAGACGCTGGGCGTCGCGCTGCCGGCCCTGCCTGAACGCCATGTGGCCAGCGTGAGCCAGTGCCCTCGCGCGCACGGCCGTACCGTCGGCGAACTCCTCGGCACGCTCCGCGACAGCCTCGAAGCGCTGCCGGGCGGCGGCGAAGTCTCCGCGCAACCGGTGCCACCTGTCCCAGGCGGGGAGAGTCGCGTCGAGTTCGGCGGGCGCGGCGAGCCGCAGCAACGTCTCCCACGCCGCCTCGATGGCCGGCAGGTCCAGCGCGACGGCGTCGAGGTCGGCGTTAGGGCGTGCCAACGCCGCCACGAAGGCCTCGAGCAGCGCTGCCGCCAGCGCCCTCTCGTCACGCGACCACTCCTCGCTGGTGGTGGCGTTCGCCAGCCAAGCTCGCAAGGGAGGGAGCACGGTCTCGGCGCCCCGCTCGCCCGTGACCAAGAACCTCGCCTCCCGCCATCGGCGCCAGAGCGGCGCGTCGACTGGCAACACGCGCGCCGCCAGCTCGAAGCGTAGGGGCGCCTCGAGCGTGGCGATGCGCGCGAGGACGAAGCGCTCGTCTTCCGGCAGCGCGCGCCACATCAACTCCATCGCGTCATCGAGGCGCCGCCAGGGGTCTTCCACCTCCCGCAGGACGACCCTATGCGCGCTCGAGGTTAGCCTCGAGCGCGCCTGCCAGAGGGCAGCCGCCTCCCCCGCCGACGTCGTCGCCACGGCCAGGGCCATCGCCTCCAGCGCGACGCGCATGCCACCCGACGCACGCGTCAGGCGCCACAGGGCCTGCTTGTCGTCAGCAGCGAGCAGGGTCGTACCTGAGGCGGTGCGCCAGACCGCGGCCAGGTACCTCCCGGCCTCGGAGCTCTCGAGGTCCCCTGCGCTCTCGGGTAGCGCCGCTTGGCTGGGGATCGTCGGCGCGAGGCGCAGCGCCGCGCGAGCCCTGATCGCGGCGTCGGGTCGCTCGTCGACCTCCTCGGCCAAGCGCGCTCGGTAGGCGTCGAACGC
The DNA here is from genome assembly GCA_007122815.1 of Trueperaceae bacterium. Lineage (GTDB taxonomy): Bacteria > Deinococcota > Deinococci > Deinococcales > Trueperaceae > CSSed10-48. Next base: position 2,219 of record SKSV01000008.1, read on the forward strand.
CCTCCTCGCCTCCTCGAAGCGGCCAGCACCGTGAGCGGTGTCGAGCATCCGCTCCACCAGCGCCGGCTCCAGAGGGTCGTGGTGTAGGGCCAGCAGCAGCGCCTCGAACAGCATGTCAGCGCCCACCGCGTCCGATCGCTCTAGCAGAAGTCGATGCCAGCGCGCGTGGAGCTCGTCCCGGCGGGCCTCGAACCAGTGCGCGAGCGACGCCGGCTCGTCCCCGAAGGTGCCGACCGCCAGCGGCCCCCCGTACCAGGTGATGGCGGCCGCGTCATCATCGGCCTCCACGGCTCGCTCGAAGTCCAGCACGTCGGAGGCGGCGGCCCACCGGAGGTGGTCGCCGCTGTGCTCCAGGCAGACTCCCCAAGGCCGCTTGCGCGACTGATGGAGGTGCCAGCGCAAGTTCGTGCGCGCGGTCGCTTCGGTCCGATCGGGCCACACCCGCGCCGCGAGCTCCGAGCGGCTCACCCATCCGGGCGTGGCGGCCAGCGAGGCGATTATGGCGGTGTTGAGGTCGGCGGTGAGGGGGAGAGCGGTCCCGCCGGCGGGCTCGAACGCCGTCGATCCCAAGAGCCGCATACGGCCTGCCGGTTCCATCCTCAGGCGCGGAGGTTATCAGTCACCCGGCGTCGCCGCACGCTCCTGGACGACGGCACGCTGGCGGCCCTCAACCGACCCCCCAACCTACTCTCGCGAGGTTGATCGAGGCCCAGGCGAACATCACCACGAACCAGACCAGGAACACGAAGACCAGCGTGGTGGTGCCGGGGGCCTGGAACGTCTTCGCGTGGTGGTCGAACTCCGGGATCTCGACGTCGCTCTTGGGTCCCTCTCGTCCGGCCAGCACGCCCAAAGTGCCGACCGCCGGGCGCTCGTTGGCGCGCCCGAAGAAGACCGTGGCGACCATGATGAGCACGAACATGGCGCCACCGATCACGGCCAGAACACCCCCCAGGCCGATGACGGCGTTCGCGAAGCTGAGCCAGGGTGAACTCAGGCTCTCCACCTGCAGCGGCGCCAGGCTGAAGCTGGCGTCCCAGGCGCGGCGGGAAGCGCCGAGCTTGCCCGCGAGCATGAGGCCGCCGATGAGCGTCAGCAGGCCCGCACCGAACACGTACGGTTGCCACCGGGCCAGGCCGAGGAACGCGAGGTCCCGCTTCATGACCAGCGGTACCACGTAGTACGCCAGCCCCATGAACGCGACCGTGGTCCCCAGCACGACGGTGGAGTGGAAGTGACCGACCACGAAGAGCGTGTTGTGGATGAGCATGTTCAACTGCATGGTCCCCATCAGCACGCCGGAAACCCCACCGATCACGCCGAAGCCAATGAAGGAGACCATCAGCGCCGCGAAACCCGGTTCGCGCCAGGGTGCCTTCCTGAGCCAACCGAAGAGGCCCTCCGTGAAGCCGCGGGCACGCTGGGCGGTCTCGAGCGCCGCGGGGATCGAGAAGGCATGGATCAAGCTGCCTAGAAGCGCGGCGTACATGAAGTAGCTGGTGTTGATGATCCGCGCGTGCATGCCTATGCCCGGGTCGACCAGCAGGTGATGCATGGAACCCATGTTGATGCCGACCAAGTACAGCACGAAAGCGAAGCGGCTGAGCCCTTCGTTCACGGGCCGTGCGCCCGTGGTCAGTGCGGCGAGCGCGTACCAGCACGCCACCATCGCCGCGAGGTTTATCTGCTGGGCGCCATGGCCGAAGCCCCAGAAGAGGGTGCGGTACACCGCGGGGTCGAGCTCGAGCCAGCCGAGCGCCTGGAAGAGTGCGGGCACGTAGGCGACTGCGCCGTGCAGCAACGTCCAGATCGCGATGATGGCGGCCGTGAGCAGACCGTAGACCACGAGCGGCAGGGGCCCTGCGATCACGCCTTCGCGGCGCGCGCTCCAGACCTGGTAGACGAAGTGGCACGAGCCGCACAGGGCTCCCACCGCGAAGAGGATGATGCCTACGTAGAACATCGGGTGGTTCACCAGCGGCGGGTAGGCGGTGAACATGTTGTTGGCGTGACCCGAGAGCGTCGTGGCGGTGGTGACGATCGCGCCTACGGCCATCAGCGCCGTGTAGGTCCAGGCGAACCTGACGCCCTTGAGCTTCGCGTTGATCAAGACCGTGCCCCCGAACAGCAGAGCGGCGATCTCGAAGAACACGATCCAGAAGACCAGCATCACCACGCCGTGGGTGGAGGTGAAGCGGTAGTAGAGCTCCGGCGGGAGCAGGCTCACCGCTTCCCAACGGGTCAGCGCGATGAACAGCGCCAGCACGCCGCCGAGCGCGAGCGACAGGACGGCCGCGACGGCATTGAAGACGATGAGGCGCTGGACCGGGGTGAAGACCTGGTAACCAGTGACCTGGCAGACGCGCCAGGGCGCGCCGCGGTCGAGGAGCGATCTGGGTGCGCGAGCGGTGGCCACGTCCTCTCCTCCCTCAATCCGTGACGATGATGCGACCGCTCATGACGTGATGCCCGAGGCCGCAGTACTCGTTGCAGACGATGCCGAACTCGCCCGTGCTGGTCGGGGTTAGATTGACCACGTAGACGTAGCCCGGCAGGACCTGGAAGTTGAGGTTGAGTGGCTGGATCGACATGCCGTGCTGGTAGTCGTACGAGGAGAGGTATATCCGTACGCTCTCGCCCCGCCTGAGCTGCAACACGGGCTCGAAGGCGAACGCGCGCGCGGCCAGGAAGGCTTCGCCCTGTTCGGTGGGCACGGTGACTGGCACCCCGTTCACGTCCCCAACCTGGTGGCCCGCCACGTACTCCTGGGTGAGGGTGCGGAACTCGCTGGGCTCGATGCGGTACGACTCTATCGGCGTGCGCTGGCTCCCGAAGAACTGCCAGACGTACATGATGACGAACAGGAACAGGCACCACACGATGGCGAACAGGAGCCAGACACGCTCGTCGCGTCCGACGCGCTCCAGGTAGCGGGTGTTGGGGACGCTCAGCGCGCTCATGACCCTCCCTCCGTGACGATCACGCTCATCACCATGCCGGCCTCGTAGTGGCCCGCCGTACTGCAGTAGATGTCGTGCTGGCCCGGGGTCTCGAAGGTGTGCGTGAAGGACTCCCCCTGCGGGAAGTCGCCGCTCTCCTCGAAGAGCCTCTCGGCGGCGGGTGTGTCCGGAGTGCCGTAGGCGACGGCGTGGTCGATGATGTCGTCGTTGACCCAGCGAACGGTCGTGCCGACGCTGACCTCCAGCGTGCGGGGCTCGAACGCCATGCTGCGCATGCTCACGCTCACCTCGTCAGCGTCCGGCGTCACCTGCTCAGGCGCTGCCGCTCCCCGCGGCTCCAGGCCCACACCGTGCAGCGCGCCGTGCGGGGCCTCTCCGAAGTGAGGCAGCTGCTGCAGTTCGATGACGCTCCAGACGGTGTAGAGCAGCGTGGGGAAGCCGACACCGAGGAGTATCAGGAAGACGATGCTGTCAAGCATGCGCTGGAACCAGTGCGGTGACGGGCCGGTACCGTTCGAGACTGCCTTGTTCATGGTGATGGTGCGCCCTCCCCTACGCGCCCGGTGATCGCTCGACAAACATACCTGGATGATCGTGTCGTAGTTTAGGCGGCACGGGCCCAACCGTCAAGCCAGTTGCACCAACACCGCCTAACGGCTCGCGCAGCCTGCTCCGCCAACCCCCGCGACCCTGACGCCTACACGGCACGGGTACGTACGTCACTGGCATCAAAGAGGCGAGGCGAACGAGGCTTGGATGGTGCCTGGACCGCCCCGGTTCACCGGGCGGTCAGAACCATAGTGGCTTCATCTGGAGGAGACGACCGTGGAACACCTGACCTTCACGGGGTACTTCGTGCTCGCCCATCTGGTGGCGTACGTCGCTGCCGGCGCGGTCACGTACCCGCTCGTCTACAAG
>SKSV01000379.1 GCA_007122815.1 Trueperaceae bacterium
AACCGGAGACCTGCCCACGCCGATCAAGTACTTCAACCCGCGTGTCAAGGAGGCTGTGGACGGTCTCGAGGACGTCGCCAAGAAGCGGTTGCTCGACATGCTCCCGGACGACCTGAGACCTGCCTACGAGGCGCTGCTGCGCGAGCGGCCCGAGGACGCCGGCTGTTGGCGCCTCGTCAAGCTCGCCGATAAGATCTGTGCCTACTTGAAGTGCTTGGAGGAGGCGAAGGCGGGCAACCGTGAGTTCGAGCGAGCCGAGGCGACCATCCGGGCCTCCATCGAGGCTCTCGATGAGCCGGTGGTGGATGCCTTCATGACGGCCTTCGTGCCGAGCTTCAGGTTGACGTTGGACGAGCTCAACTGACGAGCGGCACGACGGCGAGTAGAATCTTGGAGGGTCTGCGTTCAGACAGGCTCCTCGAGGGTCGACCGCGGCGGCCGACCCAGCGCGACGAGCGGAGAACGACGAGCGGAGAAACCGATGCGAGGACTCGAAGATGAGTACGCCCGAAGTCCGGGACCGGCTGGCCGAGGACCTAGCCGAGCTCATAGAGGAGCGTCGCTTCGAGGCCGTCAAGTCGTTGCTCGCGGAGCGCAACCCACCTGACGTAGCCGAGGCCGTGGACCGGCTACCCGCGCACGAAGAGGCCATCGCCTTCCGGCTCTTGCCGAAGGACAGCGCCTGGCAGGTGTTCGAGCACCTCTCGTTCGAAGCCCAGGAGAACCTCCTGCGCTCGCTCTCCGATACCGACGCCGCTACGCTGCTCGAGGAGATGGCGCCCGACGACCGCACCGCGTTGTTCGAGGAGCTGCCTGGCAAGGTGACCCGCCAACTCCTCAACCTGCTGTCGCGCAACGAGCGTCGTACCGCCCTGAAGCTCCTGGGGTATCCGGAGGACTCCATCGGCCGGCTCATGACACCCGACTACGTGCGGGTCAAGCCCGGCTGGACGGTGGCGCAGGCGCTCGACCACATACGTGTCTTCGGGCGGGACTCGGAGACGCTGAACGTCGTCTACGTGACCGACTTCAACGGGGTGCTGATCGACGACCTGCGCATCCGCCAGCTGCTGACGGTCGAGCCGAGCACTACCATCGCGGAGCTGATGGACCAGGAGTTCGTCGCCCTCAACGTGGTCGACGATGAGGAGTCTGCCGTCTCCGTGTTCCGCCGTCACGATCGCACCGCGCTGCCCGTCGTCGACAGCGAGGGGGTGCTGGTCGGCATCGTCACGGTGGACGACGTGCTCGACCTGCAGGAGCGCGAGGCCACCGAGGACATCCAGATGCTGGGCGGCGTGCAGGCGCTCGAGGAGCCTTACCTGCAGGTGCCGATCTGGACCATGGTCCGCAAGCGGGCGGTCTGGCTGGTGATACTGCTCTTCGGCGGGATGCTCACCGCAGAGGCCATGACGTACTACGAGGAGGAGCTGGCGCAGGCCGTGGTGCTGGCGATCTTCCTGCCTCTCATCATCGCTTCGGGCGGCAACTCCGGGTCGCAAGCGGCCACTCTCATCACGCGCGCCCTCGCGCTGGGCGAGGTCCGCTTGCGCGACTGGTGGCTGGTGATGCGGCGCGAGCTGCTCTCCGGCCTGTTGCTGGGGACCATCCTGGGGGCCCTCGGCTTCTTGCGCATCGTGCTCTGGGCGCTGGCGTTCGAAGCTTACGGACCCTACTGGCTGCTGGTGGCGATCACTGTCGGGGTGTCCATCGGGGGTGTGGTGGTATGGGGGTCGCTCTCGGGTTCGCTGCTGCCGCTGCTGCTCAAGCGCCTCGGCGCCGATCCCGCCACCTCATCGGCGCCGTTCATCGCCACCCTGGTCGACGTCACGGGCATCATCATCTTCTTCACGATCGCCATGTTCTTCCTCAGCGGGACGCTCTTGTGAGTGTCTTCGCTCACTCAGTTGCATGCCTCGGAAGGGACGTTGCTCAGGTGCGACGCGATCGCGCGCGCGACTATGCTGGAGACGAGACAGGCGACGCCTTCTGACGCGCGTCGTGACGGAGGAGCAGTGATGGACCCGTTCGCCATACCCCGAAGCGCAGCCGGAGGCGGGGCCGGAGACGGTACGGCGAAGGGAGGCCCGCTGCACGGCGTCCGCGTCATCGACCTGACCCGGGTCCTGGCGGGACCGTTCGCCACGATGATGATGGCGGACCTCGGTGCTGACGTGATCAAGGTCGAGGCGCCGGTCGGCGACGACACACGACGTTGGGGACCACCCTGGATAGAGGGCGAGAGCGCCTACTTCACGTGCACCAACCGCAACAAGCGTGGCATCGTGCTGGACTTCAAGGAGGAGAGCGCCCGCGAGGTGGTGAAGCGCCTGGTCGCCGATGCAGACGTGTTGGTCGAGAACTTCCGGGTTGGGACCATGGAGAAGTGGGGGCTCGGCTACGAGGAGGTGTTGCGGGAGCTGAACCCCGGCCTGGTGTACTGCAGTATCACTGGTTACGGCCGCAGCGGTCCGGCGGCGCCGCTTCCCGGCTACGACCCGATCATCGAGGCGGTCGGCGGCTTCATGAGCATCAACGGCGAGCAGAACGGTCGCCCGCTCAAGGTCGGGGTTGCGGTCATCGACATCATCACTGGTTGCCAGGCGGCTTACGCAGTCACGGCGGCTCTGGTACACCGCGAACGTACCGGTGAGGGGCAGCGCGTCGACCTCTCGCTCTTCGAGACCAGCCTCTCTGCGCTGGCCAACCAGGCGAGCGCCTACCTGATGGGGGGCGTGATCCACCCGCGGCTGGGGAACGCGCACCCGCACATCGTCCCGACGGACACCTACGACACCAGCACCGGACCGGTGATGGTCTGCGTCGGTAACGACAACCAGTTCCGGCGCCTCTGCGTGCTGTTGGGCGCCAGCGAGCTTGCGGACGACCCGCGCTTCACGACGAACCCCTTGCGCGTCCAGAACCGCAAGGCGCTCACCGCGATCCTGCGAGAGCGCTTCGCGCCGCTCGACAGCCGCAACTTCACGGCCAAGGCTGACGCTGCCGGAGTGCCCGCGGCTCCAGTGCTGGAACTCGACGAGGTCTTCGAGCACCCGCAGGTGGCGGCAAGGGACATGCTCATAGACTTCGAGCACCCGACCGTCGGGCGCATGAGGCAGGTCGGTTTCCCCTTCAAGCTCGACCGTACGCCCGCGGCGTTGCGGTACCCACCGCCCCTGCTCGGGCAGCACACCGAAGAGGTCCTGGCTGAGCTAGAGCGCGCCGAGGCCGAACGGGACGAAGGCGAGGCCTCAGAGCCGGCACTGGCGAGGTGAGTCGAGCGCGGGCGGAGTCCGCCCAGGCGCTGCGCGCCCAGGCGCTGCGCGCCCGAGCCCTCAAACGCCGTAGTGCTCACGCGCGCGCAGCACCTGCGCGACGTGATGATCACCGTGCCAGCCGTAGGTGAGCACCAGCCGCCACACGTGGTAGTTGGCGGTGCGGCCGCTCACGTACCAGGGCCTCTCGAGTTCCGAGGGACCGAGCGCACGGAGCAGCTCCACCCAGCGCCGGTGGAGACCACCCAGGAGCGCCAGCGACGGCTCCACCGGAAGCCCGGTGTCGGGCGTGCGCGCCCAAGCCTCGACCTCGTATGTGCAGACCGTCGGCCCGTCTTCGGTCAGCGCGAGCTTGGTGCGGGCGAACGCCTGCATGTGGCTATCGGCCAGGTGATGCGCCACCTGGCGGATCGTCCAGGCCCCGTCCCGGATCGGGTGGTCGAGATCGGCGCAACCTTCGAGAGCTTCGCTGAGCGCGGTCGGCAGGGCCTCCACGCGATCGATCGCTACCATCACCGCGCCAAGGTCCATGGTCGGCGGAAGGTCGGGGCGACCGATCGGGTAGGTCTCGAGCATGCGCGGTACCTCCGTAGCCCATGCTAAAGGCAACGCCGCCTCGTCGAGTGCGCCTGGGGTAGGCTGACGCGATGCGCGCGGCACTCGCTCGAGCCCCCAACGCCACTCTCGAGATCGTGGAGGTCAGCGAACCCGCGCTGCCCGACCACGGCGCGCTGATCAGGGTGCGCGCCACGGGCGTGTGCCGCAGCGATTGGCATGCCTGGGTGGGACACGATCCGAGCGTGCGGTTCCCGCACGTTCACGGCCACGAGTTCGCTGGAGTGGTGCATGCGCTCGGCGAGGGGGTGAGCCGCTTCGCGGGCGGGGAGCGTGTAACCGCCCCCTTCTGCTGCGGGTGCGGTAGCTGCGCGACCTGCGCCTCGGGACAGCAGCAGCTCTGCGAGCGCGAGTACCAGCCCGGCTTCGACGGTTGGGGCAGCTTCGCCGAGCTAGTCATGGTTCCCTGGGCGGACGTGAACCTCGCGCCCCTGCCCGAGGAGATCGGCTTCGTGGAGGCCGCCAGCCTGGGCTGCCGCTTCATGACCGCGTTCAGGGGCCTGCTCGATCAGGCCGAGCTGCGCGCCGGCGAGACCGTCTTGGTGATCGGTTGCGGGGGTGTGGGCCTCTCGAGTGTGATGATCGGCCACGGCGTAGGCGCGCGCGTGATCGCGGTGGACCGCGACGAGGCGAAGCTGGAGCTCGCGCAGCGCATCGGGGCGGACCACGTCATCGACGCGCGGTTCGAGGACCCGGTCCAGCGCGCGCGCGAGCTGAGCGACGGTGGCGCACACGTCGCCGTCGACGCCCTCGGCAGCGCCGCGACGTGCGCGCAGGGTATCCGGGCGCTGCGCCCCCGGGGCCGCCACCTGCAGCTCGGCCTGCTCCTGGGCCCTGACGTCGACCCGCCACTGCCGATGCAGGAGGTGATCCGGCGAGAGCTGCGCCTGTTAGGTAGTCACGGCATGCCTGCACGCGGTTATGACGCCCTGTTCGCGTTCCTGCGCGCTTCCGATACGCCGGTGCGGACTCTGGTCGGTCGCACAGCGGAGCTCTCGGCCGCCGCTGAGGTCCTGGCGTCGATGGAGGGTTTCGCGCCCCTCGGGGTCACGGTGCTCGAGCCTTGATGCGCCGCGACCCGTGACTCCCAAGATTCCCGCTGCCGTGGCGGGAACCGGTTCCTTCGCCCTGAGCCTGTAGCATTCCCACTGGAGGTCTCGCCAAATGTCAATACTGCTCGTCGTAGGTATCGCCCTGGTCATCCTCGGTTTCGCTCTCGTGGTGCAGGGAGTGCAGTTGCAGCGCAGCCCGATGAGGGCCGCCGGCATCGGTGGCATCGTCGTTGGTGCCGCGATAGCCTTCCTCTCGGCCGCCTTCGTGATCGTCCCAGCCGGCAACGTCGGCGTCGTGTTCAACGTCTTCGGTGGCGTACAGGACGGCGAGCTGGGCGAGGGGTTCCACATCGTGCTCCCGGTGCTGCAGCAAGTGACGCTGTACGACGTGCGGCAGCAGGAGATCACGCTGGCCACGACCACCGGTGACCAGATCAACGCGCGCTCGCTCGAGGGCCTCGACATAGGTGTAGACGTCACCGTGCTCTACCAGGTGGTCGCGAACGAGGCGGCGGGCCTGCACCAGGACATCGGGCCCTCCTACGTCTCCGTGCGGTTGAGGCCGCAGATCAGGACCGCCGTTCGCGACGGCATCGCCGACTTCAACGCCGCCAGCCTCATCGGTGCGCAACGCGTCGAGCTCCAGCGGGGTATCGAGCAGGCGTTGGCCGAAAGCCTTGCGAGCGACAACATCCGCATCCTCGGGGTCCTGCTCCGTGACGTTCGCATCCCCACGCTCATCACCGACGCCATCGAGGAGAAGCAGGCAGCGGAGCAGCAGGTCGAGGTGGAGGAGAACCGCCGCCGTCAGTCCGAGATCTCCGCCCAGCGACGCGTGATCGAGGCGACGGGCGAGCGTGATGCGGCGATCGCGCGCGCCGAAGGTGAGGCCGAGGCGCTCCGGCTGCGCGCCGACGCGCTGCGCGACAACCCCGACCTCATCCAGCTGGAGTTCGCGCAACGGCTCGCGCCGTCGGTGCAGACGATCATGCTGCCGAGCGACGGCAACTTCCTGATGGACGTGCGCCAGCTGGTTCGCGATTGACCCCGGCTCATCGGCCGAAGCCCTCGAGGTGCGGCGTCGATCTCAGAGTCGCGCCGCGCCTATCCCAGGGCTGCCTTCAACCACCCTGCATCAG
>SKSV01000294.1 GCA_007122815.1 Trueperaceae bacterium
CTCGGTAGCTTCGGGCTGCCTGTCTTCGTCGGGACCGTCGCCAGCCTACGCCGCCAGGTCCGCTTCCACCGCGACGCCGCTGGTAGAGCGCAGTTCGATGCGCTGACGGGGTTGATGAACCGCCTGGCGCTCGAGGCGCAGCTGGCCGACTGGATCGCCAGCGCGCGCGAGGAGGGGCGCTCAGCGATGTTCGCGGTGCTCTTCGTCGACCTCGACCGCTTCAAGGTGGTAAACGACACCTACGGTCACGACGCGGGCGACAGGCTGCTCTGCGCCATCGGGCGTCTGCTGCGCGACAACGTCCGAGAGGACGACCTGGTCGCGCGCCTCGGGGGAGACGAGTTCGTGGTCGCGCTGCCCGGACTCCATGACCGTCAGACCGCCGGGGCCATCGCCGCCAAGCTCGTCGACCTGCTCGGGATCCCCTTCGACGTCAGCGGGAAGATGATCCACGTCTCCGCTTCCATCGGCATAGCCGTGTACCCCGCGGACGGCGAGGACGTCAGCACCCTCCTGACCAGCGCCGACACGGCCATGTACGCGGTCAAGTCTCGCGGGAAGAACTCCTTCGTCTTCTCCGACCTGGGTCTCCGAGACCGGCAGGCTCGCCGCCTCGACCTCGAGCGGCGCCTGCGCGTCGCCATCGCCGACCATCGCCTCCAGGTCGCTTACCAGCCGCAGATCGACTTGGCGACGGGTCGCGTCGTCGCCTTCGAGGCCCTGCTGCGCTGGGACGATCCGGAGTTGGGAAAGGTCTCACCCTCCGAGTTCGTGCCGATCGCGGAGGAGGCCGGGCTGATCGTGCCCATCGGGTACTGGCTGATGCGTGAGGCCTGTTTCCAGGCACGCACTTGGAACACCGCCGACGGGCACGGCGTGGGTGTAGCGGTGAACGTGTCCCCCCTGCAGTTCCGCCAGGCTGACTTCGTGGACCAGGTGGAGTCGGCGTTGGAGGACAGCCGCCTCGATCCCGCGAAGCTCGAGGTAGAGGTGACCGAGAGCGTGCTCATCGACCAGTTCGACCTGGCCGTGCACGCCCTCCGGCTCCTTCACCGCATGGGAGTCGGGACCGCGCTCGACGACTTCGGGACGGGGTACTCCTCGCTGGCGTACCTGCAGCGGCTGCCGATCGGCTCGCTCAAGATCGACCGCAGCTTCGTATCGTGCCTCAACGTCACCAGCCACGGCCGTGCGGGCAACGCCGTGCCGATCGTCGACGCCATAACCGCGATGGGCCGCACCCTCGGTAAGTCCGTCGTGGCGGAGGGTGTCGAGACGCCCGCTCAGGCTCGCTACCTGGCTCGCATCGGCGTCACCCGTGCGCAGGGCTTCCACTTCGGGAGGCCGATGGCGGCAGACGCAGCCACGCAGGTGGTGGAGCGCCAGCTGCGCGCGGAACAGGTAGCCGCTCTGGCGTCCCTGCGCGCCGAGGAGCAATCGCGCCGCAGCGCCGACGACTCCAAGATCGAGCTCCTGCTCGACTGAAGGCTCCGGAGTGCGCCAGGACCGACTGTTAGACTGAGCGCTGTTCTCCGGCCGCCGCCGTGCTGAGCGGCACGGGACGGCCTCGTGGAAGGAGCTCCAGGATGAGCGAGCGAGCGGACGTAGGCCTGATCGGCCTGGCGGTGATGGGGCAGAACCTCGTCCTCAACATGGCCGACAACGGCTTCACCGTGGCGGTGTACAACCGCACCACATCGGTGACCGAAGACTTCGTCTCCGGTCGCGGCAAGGGCGAGCGCATCATCGGCACCCGTAGCCTCGAAGAACTCGTTGATGCGCTGGAGCGGCCCAGGCGGCTCATGCTCATGGTCCAAGCCGGACGCCCGGTGGACGCCGTCATCGCGGCTCTCCTCCCCCTGCTCGACGAGGGTGACGTGATCGTCGACGGAGGCAACTCCAACTACGAGGACACGGTGCGCCGTGAGGCCGAGCTCAGGACTCGCGGACTGCTCTTCCTCGGCACGGGCGTCTCGGGAGGTGAGGAGGGTGCGCGCTACGGCCCCTCGATCATGCCCGGCGGCGACAAGGAGGCGTGGGAGCGCTTGCGGCCCGTGTTCGAGGCCGTCGCCGCGAAGGTCGACGACGAACCGTGCGTGGCTTGGATGGGCGAGAGCGGCTCGGGCCACTTCGTGAAGATGGTCCACAACGGCATCGAGTACGGCGACATGCAGCTGATCGCCGAGGCGTACCAACTGCTGCGAGACGGCCTGGGGCTCGAACCGCCGGAGCTCAAGGACGTGTTCGAGCGTTGGAACCAGGGCGTGCTCGACAGCTACCTGATCGAGATCACCCGAGACATCCTCGGCACGTACGATGAGGACGGCAACCTGGTGCTCGACCTGATCCTCGACCGCGCCGGCCAGAAGGGCACGGGACGCTGGACCGCGATAGGAGCGCTGGAGGCCGGGCAGCCCGTCACGCTGATAACCGAGGCCGTGTTCGCGCGCTCGCTGTCCGCCCTCAAAGAGGAGCGCGAGCGGGCCTCGGCGGTTCTGGGCAAACCACCGGGGCGGCTCGACGGTGTGGCGGACGAGGCCGCGCGCGAAGCGTTCGTCGCCGACCTCGAGCAGGCGCTCTACGCCAGCAAGATCGTCAGTTACGCGCAGGGTTACATGCTGATGCGCGCCATCGCTCAGGAGCGCGGGTGGTCGATCGACCTGGGCGCGACCGCGCGGATCTGGCGCGGAGGCTGCATCATCCGCTCGCGTTTCTTGGGTGACATCACCTCCGCCTACGAGCACCATCCCGAGCTAGAGAACCTGATGCTCGCCCCCTTCTTCGCGAGCGCCCTAGCCGAGGCCGACGCCGCCTGGCGGCGCGTGGTGGCGGGTGCCGTGAGCGCTGGCATCCCGTCTCCCGCGATGAGCGCGGCGCTCGCCTTCTTCGACGGCTACCGCAGCGCGAGGCTCCCAGCGAACCTCCTGCAGGCGCAGCGCGATTACTTCGGAGCTCACACCTACGAGCGAGTCGACAGGGCGCGTGGCGAGTTCTTCCACACCGACTGGATAGGCAGCGGAGGTGGGGTGACCTCAAGGAGTTACGAGGGGTGAGGCTCGGACTGCGGCGCGGACTCCGGAGCGGACTCCGGCGCGCAAGGAGCATCGCCCGTCAAACCCTCCAGTAGCCCCGCACCCGGCGTTCACGGCGCGCTCTGGTATCGTGAGCGGCCTGGATCGCCGCAGGTGATCCGGTCGTGCACCTGTGGCGTCGCGCGCTGATCGCGGCGGGCGAGCGAAACCCGTTCCAGGGGGCTCGCAGCCCGATCAGTGTCCGGAAGCTAGGAGGCCCCGTGGCCAAGACCAAGGAACCAGTCGCCAAGCCCGATCCCGACACCACCGCGGAGGTGGACAGCCGCGCCCCAGGCGAGGCCCTCGAAGCCGCCGCTGGCAAGGCTGCTTCGGGCAAGAGTGGCACGAAGAAGGCTGCAGCGAAGAAGTCCGTGAAGGGGGCCGCCAAGCCGGTCGCTGAGAAGTCCGCCAAGCCGGTTGCGAAGAAGTCCGAGAAGCCGGCCGCGAAGAAGCCCGCCAAGCCGGCCGCGAAGAAGCCCGCAGCGAAAGTGAAGCCCGCTGACGGTGAACCCGTCGGGGACGAGGTAGCCCCTGCCAAGTCCGACATGCCGCCCGCAGATGAGCACGCTACCGAAGCTATCGAGGCCGTTCCCGAAGACCTCGCCGGCGCCCCCGGAGCGGACGACGTGATCGCTGGGACTACCCGAGGCGCAGCCGACGCTCCCGCTCTTCCCAGCGTGGGGTGGCTCGCCGCCGCTCCCATCCTTCAGGTGCTGGAGGTCGGCAAGGGCTCGGGTTCTCTTGACACCGAGGAACTGACCGCGGCCTACAACCAGGCCGTCGTGATGACTGGTGTCAGCCAGGACGACGCCAACTTCGAAGACCTGATGGAGCTCGTTGAGCAGCAGGGGATCGCGATCTCGGATCTCGCCGAGGACGAGGCGATCGACGACGTCGGCAGCTTCGGCGACGACGAGGTGGTCGACGACGACGAGGAGGAAGAGCGCCGCGACCGCTTCGAGCGTGAGGAACTCGAGGCGCGGGCAGAAGCCATGGCCGACGCCCGCGTCAAGACCAACGACCCGGTGCGCCAGTACCTCCAGGAGATCGGTCGCGTGAAGCTGCTGACGCTCGAGGAGGAGATCTCGCTGGCCAGGCGCATCGAGGAAGGTGAAGCCGCCCGGGCCGAGCTCGACGTGAACGCCGAGGCTTACGGAGAGCGTGATCAGCGCCGCTTGCGTCGGGTGGTGGAGGACGGTGACCTCGCGCGACAGCACCTGATCGAAGCGAACCTGCGCTTGGTCGTCTCGATCGCGAAGAAGTACAACGGCCGCGGTATGAGCTTCTTGGACCTGATCCAGGAGGGTAACCAGGGGCTGATCCGCGCGGTGGAGAAGTTCGAGTACCGGCGGCGCTACAAGTTCAGCACCTACGCCACCTGGTGGATCAGGCAGGCGATCAACCGTGCCATCGCCGACCAGTCGCGCACCATCCGCATCCCGGTGCACATGGTCGAGACGATCAACAAGCTCACCCGCGCTAGCCGGCGGCTGCAGCAGGAGTTGTCCCGGGAGCCGACGTACGAGGAGATCGCGGACGCCATGGGGCCGGATTGGAACGCCGAGAAGGTCGAGGAGGCGTTCAAGCTCACGCGCGAACCCTTCAGCCTGGAGACCCCCATCGGTGACGAGGAGGATTCCTTCTACGGGGACTTCATCCCCGACGAGAACATCGAGTCCCCAGTGGAGCAGGCCAGCAAGATCATCCTGAGCGAGGAGCTCGAGGAGGCGCTCGACAAGCTGAGCGAGCGCGAGGCGATGGTGCTGAAGCTGCGCAAGGGGCTCGTCGATGGTCGCGAGCACACGCTGGAGGAGGTCGGTAGCCACTTCGGCGTCACGCGCGAGCGCATTCGGCAGATCGAGAACAAGGCGCTGCGCAAGCTGAAGTACCACGAGAGCCGTACCCGCAAACTGCGCGACTTCCTCGACTGATCAAGGGGGCTCTGACCCAGGGGGGGGACGCGCGGAGGCGGGGTCGAGGCATGCGATAGCGTCTGGCCGCGCGGTCGGCTACGATGCCGGCATGTACAAAGCAGACAGAGCGCCCCGCGTCAGCTTTGGCCGTCGCCTCCTCCGTGGGTTCTTCTGGCTCGTGGTGCTGCTGGTGTTGGTCGGCGCGCTGGCTTGGTGGCGCGCTGCGCCCCGCCCCGCGCACCCCTACCTCAGCAACTTGCTGGGATCCGGACCTCACGTGCACGCCCACCAAGGCGGTGACCACCTGTGGCCCGGCAACACAATGATGGCTTTCGAGGGTGCGCACGCGCTCGGGGTCGACGTCCTCGAGTTGGACGTGCATCTCACCGCCGACGCCGAGGTCGTGGTGATCCACGACTCCACCGTCGACCGCACCAGCGACGGCAGCGGGAGGGTTGCCGACATGACGCTGGCGGAGCTGCGCGACCTCGACTTCGCCTACCGCTGGCGGCCCCCCGGAGCGGCCGACGACGAGTTCCCGCATCGCGGCCAAGGCGTCACGATCCCCACGCTCGAGGAGGTCCTGACGGCCTTCCCGGACACGGCGGTCAACGTGGACCTCAAGGTCGACGACGTGCGCCTGATCGCCATCACCTGCGACCTCCTCCGCAGCCTGGGCCGAGAGCGCTCGGTGCTCGTGGCGTCGTTCCAGCAGCGCACGCTTCGGGAGTTCCGCCGGCGCTGTCCCGGGGTGGCCACCTCCGCCGGACCAGACGAGGTGCGCACCTTCGTGTTCCTGAACATGGCGTACCTGGGGCGGCTCTACGCCCCGCAGGTGGAAGCGTTCCAGGTGCCCATCAGCCGCGCGGGCATCGAGATCGTCACCCCACGCCTGGTCGAGGGACTCCAGGAGCGCAACGTGCAGCTCGACGTCTGGACGATCAACGACGAGGCCGAGATGCGCCGCCTCCTCGACATGGGCGTGGGAGGGATCATCACCGATCGTCCCGACCTGGCGCTCCAGCTGATGGGTCGGTGAGGTCGGCTGCCTCGGGCCAGCGCTCTTAGCTCAGCCCGTCGCCTTGGTTCAGCCCGTCGTCTTGGCTCAACCCGTCCCCCGCCGGCCGCCCTCGGCGCGCTTGCGAAGCGCGTGGCGCCAGTCATCCAGGAGGCCCGGCGCTTCCGCGACGGCTGAGAGTGCGTCTGCGTCGATCGGCTCGGCGTAGCGGAGCTCGTTCAGCCGGGCCACGCTGGGCGCCTCAGCCAGCCTCTCGACCAAGCGGCCCTCGTCGCCTTCGCGCACCTCGCCGGGCTCCAGCACCCGCAAGTACCAACCCGTCCAGCCCGTGGTGAGGAGGTCGACGGTGAGGCGCTTCTCGCCGGTGAAGGCGGCGGGCTTGTAGCAGGGCACGCGTGGTTGGCTGACCTGTACCACGCACTCACCCAGCGAGATCACGTCGCCGACGCAGGTGTCTCCCTCGTCGACTCCGCTCACGAGCAGGTTCTCGCCGAAGGCGGGACGCCGTAGCTCGCGGCCGTAACGTTCGCGCCAAGCCTCGTAGCGTGAGGCGGGGTACACGCAGACGGCCTTCTCGGCGCCGCCGTGGTTGCGGCGGTCGGCTACCGTGTCACCTTGGAAGCCTTGGCTCCTGAGCGACAGCGGTCCGCTTGCGCGCGCCTTGCCGATCGCAGATGGCACGGGTTTACCGGCATGCTGTATCGAGCCCACCAGCCCGTGCCTGAGCTCCTCGACCCGGAACGTGTACATCCCAAGAGGCTACCGCGAGGGGCAGGCGTGAACCGTGTGTCAACCGCCGGCTGCGGAGACGGTTGCGCCGCGCTCGCGCGCCTCGCGCCGGTATCGGAACAGGTTGATGCCGAGCACGGCCAGCATCACGCCCATACCCAACACCTCGATCGCGAACGCGGGATAGAAGATCATGACCAGACCTGCCCCAACGAGCACCCGGTTGAACCAGAGCATCCTGGTGAACATGTGGCCCTCGAGCGCCGCCGCGAAGGCGAAGAGCGCTACGAGCGCCGTGAGCACGGTCCAGATCACGTACGCTGGCGGGCCGCCCACCACCATCTCGGGGTTGTAGACCAGGAAGAGCGGGATGAGGTAGAGGCCTTTGGCGAACTTCCAAGCCTGGAAACCGGTCTTCATGGGGTCGGCGTTGGCGATGCCGGCGGCCGCGAACGCCGCCAGGGCTACCGGGGGAGTCACGTTGGAGTCCTGCGAGTACCAGAAGATCACCAGGTGGGCGATGATCAGCGGGATGCCGAACTCGCCCACGAGGGCGGGCGCGGCCAGCACCGCCAGCACGATGTAGCTTGCAGTCACGGGGAGGCCCAGACCCAGGACGAGGCTAGCCAGCGCGAGCATCACGAGCGCCAGGAGCAGGTGGCCGCCGGAGAACGCCATCATCAAGCCCGAGAATTTCAACCCCAGCCCGGTCAGGCCGATCATGCCCACCACCACACCTGCAATGGCGCACGCGATGGTGACCGGTATGGCGTTGCGAGCCCCCGTCTCTAGCGCCGCCACGAAACGCCCGACCCCCAGCAGTCCGGCGGCAAGCAGCGGCGGCCGCTCCGGCACGTCCTCGGGAGCCACGCGCAGCACGAAGCGGCGGATCGCCCAGCGAGCGACGGAGACCACCAGGATCGTCACGATGGCGACGAACCCGACGCGGTTCGGCGAGATGCCCTGGAGCAAGAACCATATGAGCACCCCGAGCGGCACGAGGTAGTACCAACCGTCCTTCAACACCTGGCCGAAGCCTGGCAACTCGGAGCCCTTCATGCCGCGCATGCCGCGCTTGACGGCGATGATGTCGACGAACAAGAACACGGTGGCGAAGTACAGGAGCGCCGGAAGCAATGAGAGCCGCACGATCTCGGCGTACGGCAAGCCGGTGTACTCGGCCATCAGGAAGGCACCGGCGCCCATGATCGGCGGCATGATCTGCCCGCCCGTGGAGGCGGCCGCCTCCACCCCGCCCGCCTCCTCCGGCCGGTAGCCGAGCCGCTTCATGAGCGGGATCGTGAAGGCGCCCGAGGTGACGACGTTGGCGATCGCGCTGCCTGAGATGGAGCCCATGAAGCCCGAGGCCACCACCGCGGCCTTGGCGGGCCCACCGCGCGCGCGGCCCGCCGCCGCGTACGCCAGGTCGATGAAGAAGCGACCCGCTCCAGTCGTCTCGAGGAACGCGCCGAAGAGCACGAACGTGAACACCACGGTAGCCGCCACCCCGAGCGGCAGCCCGAAGATGCCCTCCTGCCCCAAGTACAGCGTGGCCACGATGCGATCGAAGCTGTAGCCACGGTGGGCCAGGATGCCGGGCATGACGTCCGCGAGCCATGGCAGCTCCCCGCGCGAGCCCGCCATGGCGTAGGCCACGAACGCTGCGGCTATGACGGTGATCGGGAGCCCGATCACCCGCCGTGACGCCTCGAGCAAGACCAGCGTCATGATGATCCCGGCCACGATGTCTTCCGAGCGGAAGAAGCCGCTGCGCGCGATTATCGCGTCGAGGTTGACGAGCAAGTACCCGCCGCCGTAGAGCGCCCCCGCGATGAACACCCCGTCTATCAGCCAACCCCACCATGCGCGCTGGCGGCGACCGAAGGGGAACACCAGGAACGCGATGACGAGCACGAGCGTTAGGTGGAAGCCTCGCTGCACGAAGAGGTTCATGGGTTGCACACCGGCGGTGTAGAGCTGGAAACCACCCAGCACCAGCGCCAAGAGCGTCACCAACACCGCCAACCAAGCGGCGATCGGCGCCGAAGGCCGCACGGTCGCTTCGGCTGCGCTCGCTCGCAGTTCGCTCATGGGCTGACGACCTTCAGGAGCAGGCGTTCCCCGGCGTATGCGCTGCTGAGGTCGTACTCGCTCGCGCCATGCACGAGCACGGTGGGCGCGCTCGCGCTGCCAGCCCGGAGCCAGTAGCCGTTGCCTGGGATGGGCTCGTCGATGCCGGCGATCCAGTACCCTCCATCGCCGTCGTCTTGCAGCTCACCCCTACCGGGGGTGTGGCCGAGACCGGCGACGTCGAGTCTCGGGGTGAGCGAGTCCGTCAGGAGCATGCGCCCGTCCCTCCAAGCGAAGACGTCTCGCACCACGATACCCGCAACGGAGTGCACCCAGCGGACCTCCCAAGTGGGATCGCCGCGCAACGCCAAGCGCAGGACCTCGTCGCCCTCGGTACTCAGCACGAGCAGCTCGGCTCCGGGGCGGAACAAGGCCTCGTACACCATGAGGCCGGCTCCCACGCTCAGGAGGGTGAACACCACGAGGGCCCACGCGAGCGGGGGCAGACGCCGCCTGCGCCTGCCCCCGCTCGCAGGTGTCGTGACCAAGCCGACTCAGTCGACCTTCAAGGCGTCCGGAACGTCGATCCCTATCTCCTCGAGGTACTGTATCGACCCTACGTGGAGGGGCACCGGTGAGTTGACGGCGATCTCTGGGACGGTCTGGTTGGCCGACGGGTGGATGGCGCGCACCACTTCGATGTTCTCGAACAGGGCCTTGGTGAACGAGTAGGCCAGCTCGGCCGGCATGTCGGACGAGGCGATGATCAGGTTGGGGGTGCCGACGCTGGTGGTCTCTGCGATGCCGCGGTAGGCGTCTGCCGCGAAGGTGAACGGGATGAAGGTCGCGTCGGCCGCGATCACGTTCGCGATCTCCGCCTCGCTCAGAGCGACGAGCTCGATCTGGCGCGTCTCCGCAAGGCTCAACACGCCGCCGGTCGGCACGCCGCCCGACCAGAAGCCGGCGTCGATCGAGCCGTCCCTCAGTGCGTCTGCCGTCTCGTTCACGGACAAGCGTTGCACCGAGAAATCGTCGTAGCTGATGCCGTTGGCGTTCAGGATCGTCTGCGCCGATACCTCCGTGCCCGAACCGGGCGCGCCCACCGACACGCGCTTCCCGACGAGATCCGAGAGGCTGGAGATGCCCGAACCCTCCACCGTGATGATGTGCACCGCGTTGGCGTACGCGATGGTGATGACGCGCAGGTTGGAGAGCTGCGGCAGTTCGCCGTCCGGCCCGAAGCGGCCGGTACCGTCGTAGGCCGCGAGCACGGTGTCGGCCAGCGCTAGTGCCAGGTCGCTGTCGCCGCGCGAGATGAAGGCTACGTTCTCGACCGAGGCGTTGGTCACCTCGACGGAGCCGCTGTACCCGTCCACGAACTGATCGATGATCTGGGCGTAGCCGCCACCCACCGGGTAGTAGACGCCACCGGTGCCGCCGGTGGCGATGGACAGCGACTGCTGCGCGAAG
The DNA here is from genome assembly GCA_007122815.1 of Trueperaceae bacterium. Classification (GTDB taxonomy): domain Bacteria; phylum Deinococcota; class Deinococci; order Deinococcales; family Trueperaceae; genus CSSed10-48. Next base: position 10,272 of record SKSV01000294.1, read on the forward strand.
GCCGCGCCCAGGCAGATCGCCGTCACGAACGTCACTGACCGTGCGAAGTGCAGCATTGTGATGCCTCCTCCTCTGGGGTAGAGGGTTGGAATGTATCACGCTTTCGCCAGAACGCAAACCCTGCTCCGGTGCGCTTGGGCGTTGCATGGTGATAGAACGCACCTCTCCTGTCGCACGGTGCCTGACGCTGCCACCGCGGTAGACTCGAGTGTCGTGCTAGACGAACTCCGTGTGCTCGACCTCTCGCGTGTGCTGGCCGGCCCCTACGCCACCCAGTTGCTGGCCGACCTGGGAGCGACGGTCTGGAAGGTCGAGCCGCCCCGTGGTGACGACACCCGTGGTTGGGGACCCCCTTTCGCCGAGGACGCTTCCGGGAACCCGGTGGAGTCCGCGTACTTCATGAGCGTCAACCGCGGTAAGCGGTCGCTCGCCATCGACCTCAAGGACCCGCGCGGGGCGGAGCTGGTGCGCGAGCTGGCCGGGTACGCCGACGTGTTGATCGAGAACTTCAAGGTCGGTGACCTGGCACGCTACGGTCTCGAGCCCGGTGCGCTGCGTGAGCGCCACCCTCGCCTGATCACCTGTTCCATAACGGGTTTCGGATCGACGGGCCCCAGAGCCCGCCAACCCGGCTACGACGTGGCGCTCCAGGCCCTCACCGGTGTGATGGCCATGACGGGCCAGGCGGACGAGCCGCCAGCCAAGGTGGGTGTGGCTTGGATCGACGTGCTGACCGGTCTGCACGCGGCCGTAGGTGTTCTGGCCGCCCTGCAGGCGCGCGAGCGCAGCGGTGTGGGAGCACACCTCGACATGGCGCTTTGGGACGTCACGCTGGCGAGCCTGGTCAACCAGGCGCAGGCGACGCTGCTGACGAGGACCCCGCCCTTGCGCTTGGGCAGCGCTCACCCGACCATCGTCCCGTACCAGGCTTTCGAGGCGTCGGACGCACCTTTCGTGGTCGCGTGCGGCAACGATCGTCAGTTCCAGCGTCTGGCCGAGGCGGTGGGCATGCGCGAACTGGCGTCCGACCCGCGCTTCGTGAGCAACGCTGGGCGCGTGCGAGAGCGCGCTGTCTTGGTGCCGTTGCTCTCCGAGCGTTTCGCAACTGCTCCTCGCTCTCACTGGATCGAGGCGCTGGCGGCGGTGGGGGTGCCGGTCACGCCCGTTTCGACGCTGCTGGAGGCGCTCGATGACCCTCAAACCAGCGCGCGTGGCCTCGTGCAGCTAGTGGAGCATCCCCAGGCGGGGCCGGTGCCCATGGTCTCCAGCCCCTTCGGTGCGCACGCCGCGCGTCCGGTGCCGCCGCCACGCGTGGGAGAGCACACCCGGTCGGTGCTGAGCGAGGTGCTGGGCATGACCGACGAAGGTATCGACGCGCTCCTGGAGGACCGCGTGATACTCGCTCCCAGCCGCTCGGACACGGTGAGCGGCGATGGCGCTGGTGGCCGCAGGGGTGCGGTGTGAGCGAGCTTCAAGGCGCGATCCAGTCGTTCTCCTCTTGGCAGTGGTGGGCGCTGGTGGTGGCCGCGATCCTGCTGCTGCGCGCTTTGGCTGTGCTCACCCTGGGGGCGTCCGGCGCGGTCCTGCGGGGCGCTACGGGGTTGCTGGCGGGCGTCGCGATGCTGCTGCAGCTCTACCTGGAGGGGCCGCGTGTGGAGCTCCTGCCCCTGCATGGCCTGGTGGTGATCGCGCTGATGCTGTGGCCTTGGGAGCGGCCGCACCCCGAGCCGCCACCGCTGAAGCTGAGCCGCCGGCGCCGCAAGCCGCGTCGCCCGTGGCTCCGCGCGCTGCTGGCGGTCGTGGCGGTGATCGCCGCCGCGCTGTCGGTGTTCATCTCCCCGTGGTGAGGACGGCGTTGCGGCCCGGTCTCCGCAACCTTGCAGGCGCGAGTCGAGCTCACGCTCCGGTCTAACGGGCGGTCGTGTCGCGACCTGCGCCCGAGGCCGGCGTGGCCACCAGCAGTTCGCCTTCCCTGCCCGACGCCTTCGCGTAAGCGCTCGCCGTATCCGAGAGGAAGTCGTCCAGCGACCCTTCTTCTACCAGCCCCACTCCGCAGCCGCCGAAGCCGGCGCCGGTCATGCGTGCGCCCAGGCAACCGGGGGCGGCCCGAGCGGCGCTGACGATCTCGTCGAGGGCCGCGCTGGAGACCTCGAAGTCGTTGCGCAAGCTGGCGTGGCTGGCGTCCATGAGGTGTCCGAAGGTGGTGACGTCGTTCGCTTCGAGCGCCTCGACCGCGGCGAGGACGCGGGCGTTCTCGCTGATCACGTGCCGAGCGCGGCGGTAGACCACCTCGTCGAGCCGGTCCCGCACCCTCGCGAGGTCGTCGAGGTCGGCGTCACGCAGCGCTTCCACCCCGAGCGCGGCAGCGGCTTCCTCGCACTGAGCTCTGCGCTCGTTGTAGGCGCTAGCGACCAAGCCGCGCCGGGTGTTCGTGTCCAGGACGACAACAGCGACGCCATCGGGCAGCGCCACCGCGCGCCTGTCGAGGTCGCGGCAGTCGATCAGGAGCGCGTGCCCGGCGACGGCGGCAGCTCCGATGAGCTGGTCCATGATGCCGCTGGCTACGCCCACCCAGTGGTTCTCGGCGCGCTGCATGCGCAGCGCGATGTCGAGCGGGTCCCAGGCGAAGCCCGAGGCGACCTGGAAGGCTGCGGCGACGGCGAGCTCCACGGCCGCCGAGGACGACAAGCCTGCCCCCCGCGGCACGTCGGAGGAGAGCGTCCCATCGAAGCCTCGCAGCTCGTGAGCGTGGTCCTCCTGCAGCGCCCAAGCTACGCCGCGCGGGTACTCGAGCCAGCCGCCCGCTTCGGCGCTGGCGTCGCCGCGCTCGGCCAGGCTCAGGCAGCTGGCGAGGTCGAACTCGCCGCGCTGTTCCAGGTCGGCGGCGTACAGCCGCACCCGGCCGTCATCGCGTGGTGTTAGGGCGATCCAGGCGGCGCGATCGAGCGCCACGGGGAGGACGAAGCCGTCGTTGTAGTCGGTGTGCTCACCGATGAGGTTCACCCGACCTGGCGCCCTGACTAGCGCGTCGCTCGGGCGCCCGTACTCGCGTTCGAAGGCGCTCAGTGCTAGCGCCCGAGGGGAGCTCATCGGTCCTCCAGGTAATGTCGCTCGGGCAACCCGCGCAGGCGTTCCGCAGCTTGCTCGGGGGTGAGGTCACGCTGCGCTTCGGCGAGCAGCTCGAAACCCACCATGAACTTGCGGACCGTGGCCGAGCGGAGCAGCGGAGGTAGCACGTGTGCGTGGAGCTGCCAGGCGGGGTCGCCGCCTTCAGCGCCGAGCGCTCCGCCGCCTTCAGTGCCGAGCGCTCCGGTTCCGCCCTGGGGGGCGTCGAGCCCGTCCTTCGGGAACGGTGCGCCGTGCCAGCCGAACGAGTACGCGAACGAGGTCTCGAAGAGGTTGTCGAGTCGCGTGAACGTCCGCTTCATCAGCCTCGCCAGCGACGCGCGCTCCCGTGTCTCGAGCTCGGGGAGGCGGGTGACGTGGCGTTTGGGCAGGAGCAACAGCTCGAACGGCCAGGTGGCCCAGTACGGCACCAACGCCACCCAGTGGTCCTCCTCGACGACGACTCGCTCTTCGCGCTCCAGCTCGGTCTGGAGGTAGTCGAGCAGCAGAGGTCTGCCGTGCTCGCGATGGTAGTTGCGCTGGCGCTCGTCCTCGCGCGCCACCAGGGTAGGCAGCGCGTCGAGCGCCCAGATTTGCCCGTGAGGGTGCGGGTTCGAGGCACCCATGACGCTGCCCTTGTTCTCGAACACCTGTACCCAGGTGTAACGCTGGCCTAGCTCGGTGGTCTGTTCCGCCCACAGGTCGACGACCCTGCGGAGCTGTGAAACGGGTAGCTCGGGCAGGGTGAGGTCGTGGCGCGGTGAGAAGCACAGCACCCTGCAGGTGCCCTGCACGCTCTCGCTGCGCAGCAGCTCGTCGGCTGGCGGGGGCGCGGACGCAGTGTCGGGGAGGAGCGCCGCGAAGTCGTTCGTGAACACGAAGACGTCGTCGTAGGGAGGGTTGCGCTGGCCACCGGCGCGCTCGTTCCCGGGGCAGAGATAGCAGTCGGGGTCGTGCTCCGGCTTGGACTCGGGCGGCAGCGACTCCACCTGCCCCTGCCACGGCCGCTTCATCCGGTGCGGCGAGACCAGGACCCAGTTCCCCTGCAGGGGGTCGAAGCGTCGGTGCGGGTGGTCGCTGGGGTCGAAGCTGATCACTTCACACCGTTCGCGAGAAGCGCTGCGTCTCGCCCTCGTGGCGTTTCAGGTAGGCGTCGAAGGCCATGCAGACGTTGCGCACGAAGAGGCGTCCCTCGCCGGTGACGTCGATGGCGTCGGGTGAGACGCGCACGAAACCGTGCTCCCCCGGGCCTGCCTCGAGCTCGTGCAGAGAGTCCGCGAAGTAGTCGGCGAAGTCGATCCCGTGGGTGCGCTCGATGGCGCGCACGTCGAGGTGGAAGTTGCACATCAGGCTCTGGATGACGTCGCGCCGTATCGCATCGTCGCGGCTGCGCTCGAAGCCGCGTTCCACCGGCGGCACCCCCGCTAGCACGGCCTCCTCGTAGCGGGTCAGCTTCTTGGTGTTCTGCGCGAGGGCCCCGCCCAACTCGCTGATGGCCGAGACCCCGAAACCGATCGAGTCATCGGCGGGGTGCGTCGTGTAGCCCATGAAGTTCCGGTGGAGCGTGCGGTCTCGCGCCGCGCGCGCCAGCGAGTCGCTAGGGAGGGCGAAGTGATCCATACCGATCTGCTCGTAACCGGCCGCGGTGAAGCCTTCGTAAGCGATGCCGAAGAGCTCGAGCTTCACCTCCCGGGGCGGCAGGTCCTCGAGGTGGATCTGCTTCTGGTGGGCCTTGATCCACGGCACGAAGGCGTAGGAGTAGACCGCGAGGCGGTCCGGGCGGAGCTCAACGGTGCGCGCGACGGTGTCACGGAAGGACTCGGGCGTCTGCTGCGGCAGGCCGTAGACGAGGTCGAAGTTGATCGACTCGATGCCGCTGGCGCGAAGGTGCTCGTGCAGGTCGCGCGTCTGCTGGTAGGTCTGCCAACGTGCGATGGCGTCCTGGACGGCGGGATCGAAGTCCTGCACGCCCATCGAGAAGCGGTTGAAGCCGAGGCTGGTCAGCAGCTCGACCTGTTCGGCGCTGGTCACGCGCGGGTCGACCTCGATCGCGACCTCGGCACCGGGCAAGACGCTGAACCTACGGGTCAGCACGTCCCAGAGGCGCTGCATCTCCGGGACCGCGAGGTAGGTGGGGGTCCCGCCTCCCCAGTGGAGCTGAACCACCTCGTTGCGCTGACCCAAGCGGTCGGCCACCAGCTCGATCTCGCGCTCCAGGTGGTCGAGGTAGCGCTCGGCCACACCGCGTTTGCGCGTGATGATGACGTTGCAGCCGCAGAAGCTGCAGCGCTCGGCGCAGAAGGGCAGGTGCACGTACAGCGCCAGCGGCTCACCCGGCCGCTGGGCGGCGTCATCGAGCTTCTCCAGGTAGCGCTCGGCCGTGAAGCCGTCGTTGAACTCCACCGCCGTTGGGTACGAGGTGTAACGCGGCCCGGGGCGGTCGTAGCGGGCCAAGCGCTCGGCGGTGAGGGCGGCCGGCATCGTCATCGTCGCATCGTACCTAGGTGGCCCTATCCGAAGACGGTGCTGGCGGTACCGCACGATTCGCGCACCACCAGCTCGGTGGGCAGCAGGCGCGCCTCGCACTCGCGCGGCCCCGACTCCAGCAGTTCGAACAGCAGGTGTCCGGCCGCCTCGCCCATCTCGAGCAGTGGCATACGCACGGTGGTGAGCGGCGGGGCGGTGTGAGCCGCTGTTGGGATGTCGTCGAAGCCCACCACGGCCACGTCTGCCGGCACCTGCAGCTCGGCCTCCCGCAGGGCGGTCAGCGCTCCCAGGGCGACCGTGTCGTTGCCGCACACCAAGGCGTCGAAGGGAGGCGGTCTGCCGGGCCGGTGACCCAGCCGCTCCAGCAGCGCGCGCATCGCCGTCGCGCCGCTGTCGGCGGAGTAGTTGCCGAAGGTGACAAGGTCCTCGTCGGCTGCGAGGCCGGCGGCGGCGAGCGCTGCGTGGTAGCCGGCCAGCCGTTCGGCGACCGTGGCGTAGCGGGGCGAGCCGTAGCCGAGGTGCGCGACCCGGCTTCGGCCGGCCCTCAGGAGATGTGCTGCCGCGTCTTGCACGGCGAGCACGTTGTCGACGTCGAGCATGTGCCCGGCAGGGCTCGGTGGGCGCCCGATCGTCACCACCGGGTAGCCGGAGTCGATCAGCTCGGCGAGCTGCATGTCGTCCCGGCGCGGGTTCATGACCACCATGCCGTCGATTCGCGCGGAGCGCACCAGCGCCTGATACGCGGCCGGGCGCTCGGGGTCGTCGACCGCCTCCACGAGCACGCGGAACCCGCGGGCGTGTGCGACCTGCGTGAAGATCGCTTGCGGCAAGAAGGCGTCCGTGAGCAGGTGGCGTGCATCGCACACCACGAAGCCGACGGTCAACGTGCGCCCCGACACGAGCGTGCGGGCCGCCGCGGACGGTACGTAGCCGAGGTCGCGGGCCGCCGCCAGCACGCGCGCTCGGGTGGCTGCTGGGATGCCGCTTCCCGCGCGCGCGTTGAGCACGAACGAGACGGTGGTGCGCGACACGCCGGCTCGGGCCGCCACCATGCTGCTGGTGACCTGCCGCCGCCTCATCGGGCCAGGTTACCCGGGCAGGTCGGGCCAGACGACGCCGACCTCGGGCACGCTGACGACACCGCCGCCCAGGGGCCGGAGGTCGACCTCCGCGGGCGTCTCACGGAAGTTCTGCAGGCAGGGGCGTCCGGCGTGCTGGCTGAGGCGTACGCCATCTGGTAGCGGGACCGGCGAGAGGCCCGCCTGGCTGGCCAGCAGGTGGAGCAGTCGCCCCCAGCTCTCGCTGTCGAGCGCGGCGCCTAGGGTCAAGCAGCGCGCACCACGCTCGTGCTCGCGGCACGTGAGTGCTGGCACGCCGGCGTAGGCGGGCGTGGCGTAGCGCGCCCAAACGTGAGTCGAGTCCGACGGCTCGAGCAAGTCGGCCCAGGTGTGGTAGGAGGCCGCGGACGAGCCCATGGCGTCGGCGAGCGCGGGCTCGAGCGTCAACAGACCAACGCTGCCGGGCCGCAGCGTGTCGACGCGAGCGACGCGCGTGCCGCTCAGCCCACCGAGCGGGCCGGGCTGCTGCTCGTGCACGCGCATGTCGTTCCTGTAGGCGCCGCTGCGCGGTCCGAGCAGTAGCGTCGTGGCGGCGCTCAACGCCCTCTCCAGCGCGGCTTCTAGGGCTTCGTCGGCCAGCGTCAGCGAGGGGGCGATCACGAGCGAGTACGCGCGCAGGTCGCGATCGGGCGGGAGCACGTCGACGTCGAGACCGAGCGAGCGCAACGCGAGGTAGGGGTGAAGCCAGGGACCCCAGCCGGCCCAGCCGGCGGCGTGCGGCTGGATCTCGCCGGCCCACAGGTCGTGGTAGCTGAACAGCAACGCCACCGGCGCGCGGCGGCGTTGGGGCGCCGCGTCGGTGGTGGCCGCGAGCAGCTCGGCGGCCACCCTCTCGGCCTCGGCGAGGCCCTGATCGGGTGTGCCATCGTGGCGCAGCAGTCCGGCGTGCATGTGCTCTTGGGCGCCGAGCGCGGGTCGCCAGCGGAAGTAACTCACGACGTCGGCGCCGTGTGCCAGCGCCTGGTGCGTCCAGAGCCGCACCGCGCCGGGTGAGGGCAGCGGGTTCGTCGGGGCCCAGTTCACCTGACCCGGCTGCTGCTCCATGACCCAGAACGGGCGGTAGGGTTCACCTGCGGCTGGTTCGAGCGCGCCGCGGTAGAGGTCGTGGTTGAAGGCGATCAGGTCGGGGTGGCCCGTGCGGGCGAAGCGCGTCTTGAGCTCCTCGGGCAGCGGCGCCATCTCCAGCATGCCCAGCGGGTAGTTGTCCCATGTGATCGCGTCGAGCTCACGACCCAACGCGTGCGCGTCGAGGTCTCCGAAGAACAGCATGGCGTTGTGGGTCACGGGACGCCCGGGTGAGCGAGGCCGGATCTCGGCGACCTGGCGTCGGTGGTAAGCGATGGCCAGCTCGGAGCTGAAGCGGGCGTAGTCGAGCCGCGCTCCGGGAGCGGCCTCTGTGACGGTCTGCAGGGGGAGCTCCACGTCCTCGAAGCAGCTGTAGCGCATCGACCAGAAGGTGGTCCACCAGGCCTCGTTCAGCGCTTGGATCGTGCCGTAGCGGGCCTCGAGCCAGCGCGGCCAGGCGTCGCGGGTGGCGCGACCCGCCTGGCGCAGGCTGTCGTGGCAGCCGTACTCGTTGTCGACCTGCCAGGCCCGCACCGCCTCGTGGCGGCCGTAGCGCTCGGCCAGGTCGGCCGCTACCTTGGCGGAGGCGTCACGGTAACCGCGGTGGGCGAAGTCGTAATGGCGCCGGCTGCCGAAACCGAGGCGGCGGCCATCCGGCGCCACCGGCAGCATGTCGGGCATGGAGTCCACCAGCCACTTGGGCGGGGTCGCGGTGGGCGTACCGAGCACCACCTTGAGGCCCGCCTCGGCTAGCGTGTCGACGGCTCGGTCGAGCCAACCCCACTCGTAATGCCCCGGTCTCGGTTCTAGGACGCTCCAGGCGAACTCGCCCACGCGCACCCAACTCAGGCCGCTCGCGCGCATGCGGGTGGCGTCGGGCGCCCAGGTCACCTCGTCCCAGTGCTCGGGGTAGTAGCAGACGCCGAGTTCCACGGTGTACCTCCAGGGCGACCGCTGCGGTCGCCGGCCGAGTTCAGCCCTTGGTCGAGCCCATGGTGAGCCCTTCGATGAAGTAGCGTTGCAGGGCGAAGAAGACGAGCAGCGTCGGCACGGCCGCCAGCAGGCTACCGGA
>SKSV01000418.1 GCA_007122815.1 Trueperaceae bacterium
CACCGGCCGAGAGGGCGGCGATCGCGATCAGTGAGCGTCGGTCGGGCCGCTCCACCGGCACCGCACGAGGCCCGCGCGAGGGCGGCCGCCTCCCGGCTGGAGGCTCGGCCTCGCGGTCGGTGTGGCGCTCGTGCTCCTGCGAGCCGGGTGGTTCGGGGCTCAGCTCCGGCCTCTCCAACGCGGGTCAAGCACGTCGCGCAGGCCGTCACCGAGGAGGTTGAAACCGAGCACGGAGACCATGATGGCCAGGCCTGGGAAGATCCCCATCCAGGGCGCCTGCCCGAGGAACCCGCGTCCCTCGGAGAGCATGCGGCCCCAGCTCGGGTCGGGCGGCTGGGTGCCCAGACCGAAGAACGAGAGCGCCGCCTCCGCCAGGATCGCGAAGGCCAATGAGAGGGAGGTCTGCACGATGATGGGCCCCAGCGCGTTGGGGAGCACGTGCATGAACATGATGCGTACGTGGCCCTGACCGAGCGCGCGGGCGGCGGTGACGAACTCGCGGTCGCGCACCGATATCACCGCTCCGCGCGTGACGCGCGCGAAGATGGGCGCGTACACGATCGCGATGGCTATCATGGCGTTCTCGACGCCGCGTCCCAGGATGGCCATCACGGTGATCGCGAGCAGCACCGCCGGGAACGCGAATATCACGTCCATGAGGCGCATGATCACCTCGTCCACCCAGCCGCTCAGGTAGCCGGCCGTGACGCCGAGAGTGACGCCCACCACGCCGGAGATGCCGACCGCTATGAAGGCGACCTGCACGCTCACGCGCGCGCCGTAGAGCACGCGCGAGAAGAGGTCGCGACCGAAGTCGTCCGTGCCGAACGGGTGCGTGAGGGAAGGGGGCGCGAAGCGGGCGGTGAAGTCCATGGCGAGCGGGTCGTACGGCGCAAGGGCGGCGCCGAAGGCGGCTAGCACACCGAGCAGCAACACGATCGAGCCGCCCGTGAGCACCAGGCCGTGGCGCGAGGCCTTGCGCAGCAGGTCCAGTGCGGGGTGGGGTCGCTCGGGGGCGGTGATGGCCTGGGTGGTCATCAGGTGTACGAGACCCTAGGGTCGAGGAAGGTGTAGGAGAGGTCGGTCAGGAGGTTGATGAGGGTGAACGTGACGGCCGCGAGCAGCACCGCAGCCTGGAGCGCCGGGTAGTCGCGCTGCAACGTGGCGGTGAGGGCGAGCTGCCCCAGGCCGGGCCATGCGAAGATGATCTCCACCACCACGACAGCTGAGAGCAGCGTCGCCATCTGCAATCCCACTATGGTGACGATCGAGATCGAGGCGTTGCGCATGACGTGCTTGCGCAAGACCTTGCGCCTGGGTACGCCCTTGGCGTGAGCCGTGCGGACGTAGTCCTGGCTCAGCACCTCCAGGAGCGCCGAGCGCACGAAGCGCGCCATGATGGAGCCGCTGATGATACCGACCGTGGTGGCAGGCAGCAGCACGTGCTTGCCCCAGGCCAGGAAGCCGTCGGAGATGGGTCTGTAACCGGAGCTCGGAAGCCAACCGAGGGTCTCGCTGAAGAGCAGGATCAGCAGGATCCCCATCCAGAAGTCGGGCACCGAAACGCCCAGCTGGCTCATCACCGAGACGCCCAGGTCGCGGCCGCTGCCGGGCTTGAGGGCCGAGAGGTAGCCGGCGGGCAGGGCGATGCTCAGACCGATGGCAAGCGCCACCAGCGCGAGGGTGATGGTGGCGGGGAGGCGCCGGCGAACCTCACCTGCGATCGGCTGACGGCTGATAAGACTGGTGCCGAAGTCGCCGCGCGTGAGGATGCCGCCGATCCAGCTCACGTACTGGACCGGCAGCGGCCTGTCGAGCCCCATCTGCCGCTCGAGCGTCGCCACCGCCTGCGGGGTGGCCTGGACGCCCAGCGTCACGCGCGCAGGGCTACCCGGCAGCAGTGGGATGATCGCGAACGTGACCAGGGAGACGCCGAAGAGCACGAGGATCGCCGTGGCCAGGCGGCGGAGCAGGTAGGCGAAGCTCACGGGGCGTCTCCCTGGGGTTCAGCGCCTGGTCAGCGGTCCAGCCAGGTGGTCACGAAGCGCACCGCCTGGTCGGCGCGGGCCTGGAAGCCCATGACATCCGGGGAGTAGGCGTGGATCTCGAGCGGGTTGTAGAGGTAGATGTACGGCGCTTCGTCGACGATCTGCCGGTTGATCTCCTCGTAGAGCACGCGCCGCTCGTCGAACTCGGTCACCATACGGGCCTCGTCGAGCAGCTCGTCCACGCTGGGGTTGGAGTACCCGGTGAAGTTGAACACCTCGCCGGTGCGGTGCTGGGCGTAGTAGAAGTCGTCCGGGTCGACCAGGCCGTTCCACGAGCAGACGTAGGTGTCGTAGTTGCCCTCACCCTGCTCCTGCAGCCACTCGGCCCACTCCAGCGCGCGGATGCTGGAGCGTATGCCCACCGCGGCAAGATCGGCTTGGATCACCTGAGCCGCTCGGACGGTGTTGTCCATGACCGAGTTGGGCATGATCTCCAGTTCGAACCCGTCTGGGTAGCCGGCCTCGGCCAGGAGCGCCCGCGCACGCTCAGGATCGTAGCTGTAGGGCGTGTAGGAGAAGTCCCAGGCGGAGGTCGACGGGATGGGGTCCTGGGTGACCGCGGCGTTGCCGAACTCGGCGGCGGCGGCGATGTTGTCGCGGTTGATGGCGTAGGAGATCGCCTGCCGAACGCGCACGTCGGCCAGCGGCCCCTCCATCATGTTGACGCCGATGTAGTAGTAAGCGCCGGCAGCGATGCTGTCGATGACGACGTCGTCGCGCGCAGCGAGCTCCTCGACCGCTTGAGGCGGCACTGAGAAGGCCCAGTCGATGTCGCCGGTCACGAGCGCGGTGCGGCGTACGGTCTCGTCGCCGATGATCCGGATGTCGACCGCATCCAGGTAGGGCAGACCCTCATCCCAGTAGTACGGGTTGCGCTCGAGCAGCACCCTGGTACCCGGCTGGTAGTCGGTGATCATGAACGGTCCGGTGCCGATCGGGCGCGTGTTGATGGTGCCGTCCTCTACGCCGGCCGGGTCGAAGACCCCTAGCGGGTTGCTGGAGGCGAGGTGGCCGAGCAGGGAGGGGTTGGGAGCATCGAGCGTCAGCACGACCGTGAGGGCGTCGGGCGCGTCGATCGAGGTCACGCCGGCCATGCGGTAGGCGTTGCCGGAGCCGGTCTCGGGGTCGATCAGGCGCTCGAACACCGCGACGACGTGCTCGGCCGACAGCTCCTTGCCATTGCTGAAGCGCACCCCCTCGCGCAGCTCGAACGTGACGCTGAGGCCGTCGTCCGCGACGGTCCAGGTGTGGGCGAGCGAGGGCACCAGGTTCTGCTCGGCATCGAGCGTGATCAGGGTGTCGATCACGTTCTCGAGCACCTGGTAGCTGGACCGGGCGCTGACGATGTGTGGGTCGAGGCCGACGGGCTCCTGTTCCCATGCGGCGACTAGCGTGCCGCCTCTGGTCTGGGCCACGGCTAGTCCGCCTAGGACCAGACCGAAAGCGAGCGCGAGCGTGAAGAGAGTTCTGCGTACCATGCTGACCTCCTTGTTCCCGTGCGCGGGTGCGAGCCGTTGCGTCACGGACGGGAGCGGCGTGGGGTTGCCGGGGCTGGCGAAGGTTCGGCGCCAGCGGCGGCGTCTGCGTAGGCCGCCGGCGCGGCCTGAGGGTCGTCTTCGGTGCGGATCTCCCAATCCCATACGCTCTTCTTGATCTGGACGACCTGCATCGTCTCGGAGCTGAGGATGCCGTCGATACCGAGCGCCTCCTGCAAGAAAGCATGGAGCTCGGCGCTCGAGGCGTGGAGCGACTCGACGACCAGGTTGTGGGCGCCGATCCCGATGCCGACGTAGCGCACCGCGTCGTGGCGGGCGAGGCGGTCCGTGACCGTATCCAGCGCCGAGGGCCGGACCTTGGCGTAGGTCGTCGCCAGCACCGGCACTCCCAGCGCCAGCGGATCGCTGATCGCCAGTATCCGCATCCAGCCGCTCTCCAGCAGGCGCTTGCAGCGCTTGCGGACCATCGACTCCGAGACTCCCAGGTCGCGGGCGATGTCGCGGTAGGCGCGTCGCCCGTCGCGGCGCAAGGCGTCCACGATCGCCTGGTCGGTGGAGTCGAGCTGCTGGTACGGTCGGGAGGACACGCGACCTCCTAGAGAGCGTCGGGATGCCAGAGGTTAGACGCGAATCGTCCCCGATGTCAACACCGGGGACGCGATGCGTCCGCCGCTGGGCGCGCTAGCGTCTCGCTGCGGTGAGGGTCTGCGTCACCAGAGCGTCCGTCGACGAGACCACCGGCACCGACGTGTCACCCACGCGGAGTTCTGGGTCGCTCATGAGCAGCGGCACCTCGGTGCAGCCGGCGACGAGCGCTTGCGCGCCGGAAGTGACCAGCACCTCCGCTACCTGGCGCAGCGCGCTGCGCTCCTCCGGTCCAGCGGCGCCACGCTTCACCGCTGCGATGGCCGCCATCACCCGGCGCTGCTCGCTCTCGACAGGAGCCAGCACCTCGACCCCTACATCGGCGAACGCCTCGTGGTAGATCCGTGCCTCGAGCGTTCCGTCCGTCGCGAGAAGCGCCACCCTGCGTGCGCCCGGTGCGCGCTCGAGCGTCTCCGCGATGGTGGCCTCGATCAGGCTGACGAAGGGTGTGCCAGGCACAGCGTCGCGGATCGAGCTCGCGTAAGCGTGGGCGGTGTTGCAAGGCATCACCAGCAGCTCCGCGCCCGCGGCCACCAAGCCCTTCGCCATCGACGCCAGGCGCGGGGCGGGGCTGGGTCCCCGGCCCGCCACCGCCGCGCTGCGTTCGGGCACCGACGGGTCGTTGTCTATGAGCACCCGGATGTGGTCCTGGTCGCGCTGCGCTGGAGTCGCCGCGACGAGCTTGGCGAAGAAATCCACCGTCGCTGCCGGCCCCATGCCGCCGATCACACCGACGGTGCGGTAAGGGCCGCTCACGTGCGCTTCACCCGGCCAGCTCCTTCAGCACCACGTCTTGGTACGCGTACAGCGCGGGCGAGCCACCCGTGTGCAGCAAGAGCACCCGCTCGCTGGGGTCGAAGCGACCCGCCCTCACCAGACCTATCAGGCCAGCGGCGGTCTTGCCCGTGTAGACCGGGTCGAGCAGCACGCCCTCGAGGCGCGCGAACATCTGTACCGCCTCCACCATCTCGTCGCTCGGGAGCGAGTACCCAGGACCCACGTAGGCGTCGTCCACGACGACGTCTTCGGGCCTCACTCGCACGTCGGCGCCAGCCAGCGCGAGGGTGTCGTCCGCCAGCGCTTGGATCCTCGCCTCCTGTGCTCCACGCTCCGCCCGCACGCTCACGCCCGTGACCGGCAGGTCGGCTTGTGCCGCGCGCAAGCCCGCCAGAAGCCCCGCGTGGGTGCCGCCCGAACCGCTGGAGACGACCAGGTGGTCGATGCGGAGCCCGAGATCGAAAGCCTGCGCGAGCAGCTCCTCCGCGCACGCCGCGTACCCGAGCGCGCCGAGCGCGTTCGAGCCGCCACCAGGGATCAAGTACGCCTTGCGTCCGACCGCCGCCAGCTCGTCGGCAAGACCCTGCATAGCGGCGTTGAGGTCGCTACCCCCCTGCACCACCTCGATGCGCTCCGCGCCCATCAGCCGGTAGAGCAGGTTGTTGCCGCTGCCGTCCTCCCGGTAGCTGCCCGGCACACGCTCCTCGAGCACCAGCTGACACTGCAGGCCCTCGCGGCGCGCTGCCGCGAGCGTCAGGCGGCAGTGGTTCGATTGCACGGCACCTACCGTGATCAAGGTGTCCGCGCCCTGCTCGAGGGCGTCAGCGACGAGGAACTCGAGCTTACGTGTCTTGTTCCCGCCCGAAGCGAGGCCGAGCATGTCGTCGCGCTTGACCCAGACCTCCGGGCCAGCGAGCGCCGCGCTGAGGTTCGGAAGGGGCTCGATCGGGGTCCAGAACGGCGTGTAGCGACGACGTGGGAAGCGCGCGAGATGCATCAGGAGCTCCTTCTGGAAATCGTTCGCCCCGGGAGCTGGCTCCTGGGGTCACGGTGGTTCGATGCCAGATGATACGCCGGCTGGAGAA
>SKSV01000420.1 GCA_007122815.1 Trueperaceae bacterium
AGCGGCGACGAGGCGCGAGCTGCTTACGAGCTCGCCATCGCGGGGGACTTCGAGCATCCGCACGTCAACCGCGTCGACAGCAGCGTGGAGGTGGCGGGACGACCCGGGCTGCTGATGCCTTTCGTGGCGGGCAGGCGCCTGCTCGCTCGGAACCGCACCGCGCGCGGTCGCGAGGCCTACCTTGACGCGTTCGAGGGTGTGCTCGCCGCGCTCGGCTACCTCCACGCGCGCTGTGTGGTGCACCGTGACGTGAAACCCGAGAACCTCCTGGTGGACGCGATCGGCCACGTGCGCCTCATCGACTTCGACCTGGCCGTCAGGGTCTCGGACTCGACCCGACCGGGTCTTGTCGGCACCATCGCCTACCTGAGCCCCGAACAGGCGCGCGGAGGGGTCTCCGTGCCCGCCTCCGACGTCTACGCCGCGGGCGTGATGCTGTACGGCGCCCTCACCGGCGAGGTCCCCTTCACGGGTACGGTCGAGGAAGTGGTGACGCAGCACCGCGAGGTGCCGGCCGGGCCGCCCTCCGAGATCGACCCCGAGCTCGGCGCGCTCGACGAGTTCCTCGCGCGCATGCTCGCGAAGCGCCCGCAAGACCGCTACGAGAGCGGCGCAGCGGCGCTCGAGGCGCTGCGGCTCGTGCGCCCAGCGCTCCGCGAGGCGTCCCGGCCGCCGCTGCCGGGCGCGGGTAGAATGCGGCCGTGAACGAGCGGCTCGCGCTCGCGGCGATCGCTGCCCTCACGCTCCTGAGCCTCTGGCTGGCGCCTTGGTCGGCGCTGAACCGCGAGACGGGAGCGCGCAGCGCGGTGCTCCTGCTTCCCAACCGCATAGTCGACTTCACCGACCGCACCACCCCGGTCCAGGTTCCCGGTCAGGGAGCGGTGCTCGTGCTCAGCGTCATCGCCCTCGCTGGCGTGGCCGCCGCGAGCGCGCTGCGTGAGCGCCCCCGTCGGGTGCTCTGGCTCGTTGCCGGCGCGCTCCTGGTCGGTACCAGCGTGTGGGGCTTGGGTCGGTTCGCTGAAGCCGTCGACCTGCAGCGCCTGCTTTCGGTCCGAGACGACGTCGCCAGCGCGATCGAGCGCCCTCGCCCCACCTTCGACCTGGAGGTGCTGCAGGCCCTCGTGGACGCGCCGGAGGAGCTGACCATCGAGGAGATGGTGGCCCGCGCCAGAGAGGGTGGGCTCATCATCAGGCGCTTGCCGTACACGGGAGCCGCCCTGGGACCGGCGGCCTTCCTGTGCCTCGTGACGGGCGCGTTCGCCCTGCTCTTCGGGGCTCGGCTGGTCAAGCCGCTGAACCGTCCGCTGGACCGCGCTTTGGCGGGGGTCGCGGTACCGGCGGTGTCGATACTGCTCGCGCTGGCTGCGGCCGCCGTGGTGATCCTCGCGCTGCAGCCCACGCCGCGCGCCAGCGGGTTCGAGATCGAGGGCTGGCTGATGGCGCTCACGGGCCGCTTGGACACCCTCTGGTTCGCGTACTACACGCTCTTCGCCGACTCCCTCGGCACGGTGCGCGGGTTCGCGGACTCGCTCTCCTTCGCTACGCCCCTGATCTTCACCGGTCTTGCGGTCGGCTTGGGCTTCCGTGCGGGCCTGTTCAACATCGGCGCTCCCGGCCAGATGGTGCTGGGCGCGATCTTCGCGATGCTCGCGGGGCTGTACCTGCCAGGCCCGACCTGGCTGGTGCTGCCCCTGTCCGTCGCCGCGGCCGCGTTGGGCGGTGGGTTGTGGGGGGCGCTACCAGGCTGGCTGAAGGCGCGCTTCGGGGCGAACGAGGTCATCAACACGATCCTGCTGAACTTCGTCGCGGCCTCGCTGCTGCTCTTCCTGCTCTCCTCCAACCCGACCTTCGCAGCGCCCGCCTTGCGGGTCATCCAGCTGCTCGCAGTCGTGGTGGGGGTGATGGTGGTGGCGCTCTTGGTACCCAAGCTGCGCGGGGTGATGAAGCTCAGGCCGAGGTTGGTCTTCGCCTTGGTAGGCGTGGCGCTTCTGGTGGGCGCCACGATCGTCTCCCAGCCGCGTCCCGGAGACTCCCCCTACGTCCTGAACCTGCCCTTCCGCATGCCTGGTTCGGAGCCGAAGTCGTTCGAGCTGCAGCACACCGCCAGGCTCCCGCGCCTGCCCGCGGTGTTCGGCATCGACCTGCGCGAGACCCCGGGCACCAACGTGGTCCCCGTGGACGTCGCCCTGCCCGCGGCCTTGCTGCTGGGTCTGGTCGCGCTCGTCGCCGCCAACCGCTGGAAGCGGCCCGAGCGTTACGCCGCGCGCGTCGGTTCGGCAGCGCTCGTCACGCTCTTGGCTTACGCGGGGCTGACGGCGTTGGGCTGGCGCGAGGCGCCCCTGGCGATCCCTCCGAGCAACCTCAACCCCTCGTTCCTCATCGCGATGGCGGCCGCCGTGTTCGTGCACTACTTCCTCTTCCGGACGCGCTTCGGCTACGAGCTGCGCGCGTCGGGACTGTCGCCCAGGGCGGCGGAGTACGGCGGCGCGAACCTGCGGCAGAACATCGTCATGGCCATGGCGATCAGCGGTGCGCTGGCTGGCTTGACCGCCTCGCACTACGTGCTCGGTGGGGCGCTCGAGGACTACGCGCTCAGGCAGTCGATCCCAACGAACGACGGTTTCGACGGCATCGCCGTGGCGCTCCTGGGCGGCAACAGCCCGGTCGGCATAGTGCTCGCGGCCTTCCTCTTCGGGGTGCTCAAGAACGGCGGCTCGCTGCTCAACATCACCTTCAGCAACCTCACCCGGGACGTGGTGTCGATGATCCTCGCCCTGGTGGTGCTGTTCATCGCCGCCAAGGGCTTCCTGCCCGAGCGCTTCACGAACCCGCTGCGGCGCGCCAAGGCGCTCGGCGACCTGCCTGCCGAAGCCGTGCGTGACGAGCCTCGGCACGATGCGCGCGAGGGTCCCGAGGAGGGGCGAGGCTGATGGAGACCGTCGTGCTTCTCACGTTGCTCGCCTCCGCGCTGCGCGCGGCCACGCCGCTGCTCCTCGCCGCCCTCGGCGGGCTCTTCAGCGAGCGCTCGGGCGTCGTGAACATCGCGCTCGAGGGCATCATGCTGTTCGGCGCGCTCACCGCGGCGCTGGTCACCTACTACGTGGAGCTCCCCTTCGTGCGGGAGGCGACCGGGGCGCGTGTATGGTACGCCCCATGGGTGGGTCTGCTCGCCGCCATGATCGTCGGCGCGCTGGTGGCGGGGGTGCACGCGGTGGTGTCGATCCGCTACAAGGCCGACCAGATCATCTCGGCGGTGGCCATCAACCTCATGGCGATCGGAGTACCCGCGGTGATCCTGACCGGCTTGTTCGGCAACAGCACCACCAGCGGCACGATCACCAACCGGCTGCCCATGTGGTCGCTCGGACCGTTCACCTTCAGCCCCCTGGTGTACCTGGCCTTCGCCCTGGTGCCGGTGGTCTGGTTCGTGGTGTTCCGCACCCCCTTCGGGCTGCGTTTGCGGGCCGTGGGCGAGCATCCCGCGGCGGCGGACTCGGTGGGTATCTCCGTCACCGGGATGCGCTACGCGGGGGTGATGCTCTCGGGCGTGCTGGCAGCGCTGGGAGGGGCTTACCTCTCGATCGGGGCCTTCAACCAGTTCATCACCGAGATGTCGGGCGGGCGCGGCTTCATCGCCCTCGCGGCGCTGATCTTCGGCAAGTGGCACCCCCTCGGGGTGCTCGGGGCTACGCTCCTCTTCGGCGCCTTCCAGGCCCTGGAGACGCAGCTCGGAGGCAGCGCGCTGCTGCCGCCGACGGTCGTGCAGAGCCTCCCGTTCATCCTCACGATGCTCGTGCTGGCCGGCTTCGTGGGGCGCGCGGTCGCGCCCAAGGCCATAGGCAAACCCTTCACCAAGTCGTGATCCAAGTCGTGATCCAAGTCGTGATGCAAGGTCGTGATCCAGGGTCGTGATCCGCGCCACAGGAGGTTGACCGCATGCCCTTCGATCGTTCCTCAGGTGTCCTGCTCCACCCCACCGCCTTGCCAGGCCCGTACGGGATCGGTGAGCTCGGTTCACACGCGGAGCGCTGGGTGGACTTCCTCGCCGCGTCTGGTCAGCGCGTGTGGCAGCTGATGCCGCTCGGTCCCACCGGTTACGGCGACAGCCCGTACCAGTCCTTCTCGTCGTTCGCCGGTAACCCGTACCTGATCAGCTTCGAGCGCCTCATCAAAGCTGGTTGGCTGCTCGAGTCCGACGTCGAGGGGGTGGCGTTCGACGACGAGCGGGTCGATTACGGTCACGTCATCACGTTCAAGCTCGATCGCCTCACGCGGGCGGCGCAGCGATTCTCGACTCAGGCGAGCGACCGGGCCCGCGAGGAGTTCGCCGACTACTGCCAGCGGCACGCCGGCTGGCTCGATGATTACGCCCTGTTCATGGCGATCAAGGAGGAGCAGGGGGGCCGCTCCTGGGACGGCTGGCCGGCGCCCTTGCGCGATCGCCAGCCCGAGGCGCTCGACGAGGCGCGCAAGCGCCTCGAGGACGCGGTGCACCGTCAGCGACTGTGGCAGTTCTGGTTCGACCAGCACTGGGCGCAGGTGCACGCTCACGCCTCCGCCAACGGCGTCGGCATCGTGGGCGACCTGCCCATCTTCGTGGCTTACGACTCGGCCGACACCTGGGCGAACCGCGAACAGTACCACTTCGACGAGAAGGGAGTACCTACCGTCGTAGCGGGGGTGCCACCGGACTACTTCTCGGAGACTGGACAGCGTTGGGGGAACCCCCTCTACCGCTGGCGACGGATGGCGGAGGACGGCTACTCGTGGTGGCTCGATCGCATCCGCTCCACCCTGCACTTCGTGGACGTCATGCGCATCGACCACTTCCGTGGCTTCGCCGCGTACTGGGAGATCCCCGCGAGCGAGCCCACGGCCGTGAAGGGCCGTTGGGTCAAGGGGCCCGGTCAAGCGTTCTTCGACGCCGTTCACGAAGAGCTCGGTGAACTGCCGATCATCGCCGAGGACCTCGGCGTCATCACGCCCGACGTGGAGGAGCTGCGCGACACCAACAGCCTCCCGGGCATGAAGGTGCTGCAGTTCGCCTTCGCGGGCGGTCCGGAGGACCTCTACCTGCCGCACAACTACGAGCGGAACTGCGTCGTGTACACCGGCACGCACGACAACGACACCACGAACGGCTGGTACGCGCAGGCACCTGACGAGGAGCGCCACTTCCTGCGGCGCTACCTGGCTCGCGACGACGACAACGTCGCTTGGGAACTGTGGCGCCTGGCGAGCGCCTCCGTCGCCGACACTGCCGTGGCTCCACTGCAGGACCTGCTGGGCCTCGGTTCCGAGGCGCGCATGAACACCCCGGGCAAGGCGGCCGGCAACTGGTGCTGGCGTTTCGCTTGGGATGACCTGCCAGACTGGTTGGCGCCGAAGCTGCACGACATGGCCGAACTCTACGGGCGCGTGCCGGGCGAGGGCGCGGTCGACACGGCGTACCGGCAGTCCGTGACCGAGAGCGACGTCGAGGACTGAAGGGTCCGCACGAGCGAAGGTAGGCCCGCCCCTGGCCCCGAGGGGCCAAGCCCGGGTCCGGTAGGCCGCGTCACGTCCTGAAGAGCACGTCCTCGCGGTTGAAGTTCCGGTACGCGAAGGCGAGCAGGACGGCGATCATCAGCGACAGCGACAGCCAGGTGATGAGCACCCCGCTCGCCGTGGCGGCGCCCTTCACCACGTCGTCCATCAGCACCATGGCGTTGAGCAGGGGCACCCAGTAGAGGGTCTCACCGCCACCCATGAGGTCGCGGAACTGTAGCGAGATCGCGGGCAGGATCAGCAGGAACGACAGCGGCGCGACGTACGACTGCGCCTCCTTGAACGAGCGCGCGAAGAGCGCGATACCGATCAGGAGCGCTGCTATGACGCCGGCCATGAGGACGGCGGAGACCACCAGCAGCAGCACCATCACGGGTGTCACGGTCAGTTGGCCGCCCATCACCGAGACCATCTCCGCGGCGCCTGCGTCGAGCCCGGGCAGGAAGGCGCCGCGCAGCACCAGCCCGCCCACGAGGAAGCCCATGATCGCCATCACCG